>CANFIC010000053.1 GCA_947446685.1 Burkholderiales bacterium | reverse complement strand
GGGTTGTAGACCGGCCGGCATTCCAGCGAGGCCAGCGACACCGCCACCACATCAGCGAATTTGCCAACCTCGAGTGAACCCAGATCATTGCCACGGCCGATCGCCCTGGCCGCGCGAATCGTTGCCATCTCCAAGGCGCTGCGCGCCGAAACGCAGGTCGGGTCGCCGCTGCTGCCTTTGGCCAGCAGCGCTGCAGCGCGGATCTCGCCCAACATGTCCTGGCGATTGTTCGATGCCGCACCATCACTGCCCAGGATCACATTGACGCCGGCCGCTTCCAGCGCGCTGACCGGGCAGATGCCCGAAGCCAGCTTCAGGTTCGAATTCGGGTTGTGCACCAGATGCACGCCCTGACGCGACAGCATCTCGATTTCGGCAGCGCTCAGATGCACCATATGCACAGCCAGCATCTGTTCGTTCAGCAGACCCAGGCGATTCAGGCGCTCGAGCGGCCGGATGCCGTACTGCTTCAGGCTGTCGTCGACCTCCGCCTGTGTCTCGTGGATATGGCAATGCATCTTCATGCCATGTTTGAGGGCCAGTTCACGCAACTGCACGAAGGTCTCGTCCGACACGGTGTAAGGGGCATGGGGTGCCGAAGTCCAGTCCAGCGAAGGCTGGCCCTTGAATTGCTCGTAGGCTTCGAGGCCGCGGGCAATATATTCGTCGGCGTTGGCCGCATAGCCGGTCGGGAAGTCGATCACATTGATCGAGACGCCGGCGCGGATACCGCTGTCGATCGCAGCCCTGGCCATCGCTGCCGGATAGAAATACATGTCGTTGAGGTAGGTGACGCCACCCCGCAGCGCTTCGGCGGCGGACAGCAAGGACCCCTGGTAAGTCCAGTCCTCGCTGACCCAGCGCCGCTCCAGCGGCCAGATATGCTTGTTCAGCCAGACCTTCAGCGGCACATCATCGACAACGCCGCGCAGCAAGGACATCGCCGAATGGGTATGCCCGTTGATCAAACCGGGGATCAGCACATGGTCAGGCAACTCGACAAGCAAGGCATCCGGGTAGCGGGCCTGGGCCTGGGCCCAGGGCAGCACAGCGGCAATATGCTCGCCGAGGATCACCAGCGCATGCTCGTTCAGCAAGTCGCTGCCCGGGCTCATAGGCAGCACCCAACGGGCTTTCAGAATCACTGCGGGCTTCGAATTTGCCATTCGACTCAATCAAAAATCTGTTCAAACAAGGCCAGCACCCGATCCGGCCTGACGCCGACACAGACCTGCTGAGTCTGGCCCGCTTGCTGCGAGTCCTGCGTGGTCTGGCCGCGCGCCGCTCCATCAAGCCGCACTTGCACCGCCCCGGCACGCAGGTCGAAGGCCGACGGCTCGATGGCAAAGGCCACTGCACTGGCGTCATGCGAGTAAATGCCCTTGATGGCATCGCGCGAATCGTAAAAGTCCTGGTAATGCCGCGTCGCCTGCCAGAGGAAATCGCCGACCAGCCCGCCACGGCCCTGCAGCTTGGCCAGATAAGCCTCGGTCATCACCACCTCCTGGGTCACATCGAGGCCGACGATGACCACCGGCCAAGGGGCGCCAAACACCAGCGCGGCAGCCTGTGGATCACAAAAAATATTGGCTTCGGCCAGAGCGGTGATATTGCCGCAATGGCCCTTGATGCCAAAAGCCCCGCCCATGACGACGACCTGACGCAATTTGCCTGCAATGCTGGGGTCATGCTGCAAGGCCAGGGCCAGATTGGTCAAAGGACCGACTGCGATCAAGGTGATCTCGCCAGGCGCTGCATTGACCAACTCGCAGATCAGCTGCCAGGCGGGTCGAACATCCAGGTGGCTGTCTGGCAGCGCCACCGCAGCGGCCAAGCCGGCAGCCCCACCCATACCGTCAAGGCCATGCACATGGCTGGGGAACCTTTCTTCAGCCAGCGCTTGCACAGGCCCGGCGGCCCCTGCAGCGACCGGCATGGTCAGTCCATAAAGGCCGCATAGCGCCAGGGCATTGCGGGTAGTCGTTGCAATCGATGCATTGCCGTAGACGGTCGTGACCGCGAGCAGATCGATCAATGGATGACGCGCCAGCAGGTAAAGCGCCATGGCATCGTCAACGCCGGGGTCGGTGTCAAAGATGACCTGGCTTCGGTTGACCGCGATCGCTGCGGCTGATCGCTCAGCGTCCTGCATTCCGACTGCCTCCATATTGCCCTTTTGCTCTGTCATCTCGACCGTCAGGTTGTTGCTGGCGCTGCCACGCCAAGTACTAGGAATGCTCCGCAGCATAGCCGACCTGCATTGGTCGCCTTGCTGCCATCGCTTGCCCTAACAGGCAAAAAAAGGCCCCTGCAGCGAGCACCGCTGCAGGGGCGATCAATCCAACGCGGATCAGCGCTGGCCGATGGGCAGCACGTCGCGCGAGGTCGAGCCGACGAACAGCTGGCGCGGGCGGCCGATCTTGTACTCAGGATCGCCGATCATTTCGTTCAACTGTGCGATCCAGCCCACCGTGCGAGCCAGCGCAAAAATCGCGGTAAACAGGCTGACCGGGATGCCGATTGCGCGCTGCACGATGCCCGAATAGAAGTCGACATTCGGATAGAGCTTGCGGGAGACAAAGTATTCGTCTTCCAGCGCGATCTTTTCCAGCGCCATCGCCAGCTTGAACAAGGGATCGTCCTGCAGACCCAGCGCGTTCAGCACTTCATAACAGGTTTCGCGCATCAGCTTGGCGCGCGGGTCGTAGTTCTTGTAGACACGGTGACCGAAGCCCATCAGCTTGACGGTGGAGTTCTTGTCCTTGACGTTCTTGATGAACTCGCCGATCTTCTCGATGCCACCGTTGCGCTGGATGTCTTCCAACATATTCAGCGCAGCTTCGTTGGCACCCCCGTGAGCCGGGCCCCAGAGGCAGGCGACGCCGGCGGCAATCGCCGCAAACGGGTTGGTGCCCGAGCTGCCGCACAAGCGCACGGTCGAAGTCGAGGCGTTCTGCTCATGGTCGGCATGCAGGATGAAGATGCGGTCCATCGCACGCACCAGCACATCGTTGGTCTCGTAGGTCTCGCAGGGCGTAGCGAACATCATGTGCATGAAGTTCGCGGTATAGCCGAGGTCGTTGCGCGGATAGATGAAGGGCTGGCCGATCGAATACTTGTAGGACATCGCCACCAGCGTGGGCATCTTTGCAATCAGGCGGATCGCGGCAATTTCGCGGTGCTGCGGATTATTGATGTCAGTGCTGTCGTGATAAAAGGCCGACAGACCGCCGACCAGTCCGGTCATCACCGCCATCGGATGGGCATCGCGGCGGAATCCGCGCAGGAAGAACTGCATCTGCTCGTTGACCATCGTGTGGTTGGTCACGAGCTTTACGAAGGCTGTCTTCTTGGCCAGATCGGGCAGCTCGCCGTACAGCAGCAGATGGCAGGTTTCGAGGAAATCGCAGTTGGTCGCCAGTTGCTCGATCGGGTAGCCGCGGTACAGCAATTCGCCCTTGTCACCGTCGATATAGGTGATGTTCGAATTGCACGATGCAGTCGACAGGAAACCCGGGTCGTAAGTGAATTTGCCGGTCTGCGCATAGAGCTTGCGGATGTCGATCACATCGGGCCCTACCGTACCTTTGTAGATCGGCAGATCCATGCTGGCACTGCCATCAGAGAACGAAAGGGTGGCTTTGACGTCGGACGGTGTCATGAGATTTCCTAAGGTAGCTTGGGTGAATATTTATTGAATGATCCTGAGCATGCCCAGGGTTTCCAGAACATCGGGACGGTCCAGTTCACCCTCGGGTTCCTTGCGGCGCAGCAACAGGTCCAGCAGATCGTTATCTGACAAGTCCATCAACACCCGCAGGCCCTCGGCCTGGATTTCAGTCAGGGAATTTGCGAAACGGTTGAAAAAACGGTCGATGAAAATATCGTTCTCCAGCAGCCCGCGCCGGCAGCGCCAGCGCAGCTTGGACAAGGCCCGCTCATCGATCAAGGTTTCAGCATTCATCTGGCATTTTCCGCTTTGAGCGATCAAATGGCTCTGCGAACCATCATTTCCTTGATCTTGCCGATCGCTTTCGTCGGGTTCAAACCCTTAGGGCAGACATCGACGCAGTTCATGATGGTGTGGCAGCGGAACAGGCGATAGGGGTCTTCAAGATTGTCGAGCCGCTCGGCTGTGGCCTCGTCGCGGCTATCGGCTATGAAGCGGTAGGCCTGCAGCAGTCCAGCCGGCCCGACGAACTTGTCCGGATTCCACCAGAAGCTCGGGCAGGCGGTCGAGCAGCTCGCACACAGGATGCACTCGTACAGGCCGTTCAGCTCTTCACGCTCCTCGGGGAACTGCAGGCGCTCCTTGTCCGGCAGCGGCGTGCTGTTGACCAGGTAAGGCTTGATCGAGTTGTACTGCTTGAAGAACTGCGTCATGTCGACGATCAGATCGCGAATCACCGGCAGACCGGGCAGCGGCTTGAGCACGATCACGCCAGGCAAGGTGCGCATATTCGTCAGACAGGCCAGGCCATTCTTGCCGTTGATGTTCATGGCGTCCGAGCCGCAAACGCCCTCGCGGCAGCTGCGGCGAAATGACAAGGTCGGGTCAACCGCCTTGAGCTTGCCCAGCGCATCGAGCAGCATGCGCTCGGTGCCGTCGAGTTCAACCTCGATCGTCTGCATATAGGGCTTGGCATCCTGATCCGGGTCGTAGCGGTAAATCTGGAAGGTACGCTTGGTCATTGTGAAATCCTTGACTGGGTTCGGTTCGTTGGCTGACGTTGCTTAGAACGTGCGCACCTTGGGCGGGATCGACTCGGCCGTCAGCGGCTGCAGCTTGACTGGCTTGTAATCGAGGCGATTGCCTTCGGCATACCAGAGCGTGTGCTTGAGCCATTCGACGTCATTGCGTCCGTTCGGAAACTCGGCGCTGTCGGCATAGTCGTCTACCGTATGGGCTCCGCGGCTTTCGCGGCGCGCAGCGGCAGAAACGATGGTCGCCAATGCGGCCTCGATCAGATTGTCGACCTCAAGCGCCTCGATGCGCGCGGTGTTGAAGACCTTGGACTTATCCTTCAAGGTGATGTTCTTCACCCGCTCGGCAATCTCGGCAATCTTCAGCACGCCCGCATCAAGAGAAGCCTGGGTGCGGAACACGCCGGCATGCAACTGCATTGCATTGCGCAAATCGTTGGCCACATCCTGGGCATATTCGCCATCGGTACTGCCGTCGAGCCGGGCAAGCCGCGCCACTGATTGGGCACCGGCGTCGGCCGGCAAGGCCTTGTGATTCTTGCCCTTCAGGCCCGATTCGACGATATGGTTGCCGGCCGCGCGGCCGAAGACCAGCAGGTCAAGCAGCGAATTCGTGCCCAGGCGGTTGGCGCCGTGCACGCTGACGCAAGAGCATTCACCCACGGCATAAAGGCCGTTGACGACCGCATTCGGGTCGCCGTCCTTGGGGATCACCACCTGGCCATGGATATTGGTCGGAATGCCGCCCATCTGGTAATGGATCGTCGGCACGACCGGGATTGACTCCTTGGTGATGTCGACATTGGCGAAGTTGTGCCCGATCTCGAGCACGCTGGGCAGGCGCTTCATGATCGTATCGGCACCCAGATGGGTCATATCGAGGGCGATGTAGTCCTTGTTCGGACCGCAACCGCGCCCTTCCTTGATTTCCTGGTCCATGCAGCGCGAAACGAAATCGCGTGGCGCCAGATCCTTGTACTGCGGTGCATAGCGTTCCATGAAGCGCTCGCCGTCGCTGTTACGCAGGATCGCACCCTCGCCACGGCAGCCTTCGGTCAGCAACACGCCGGCGCCGGCCACGCCGGTCGGGTGGAACTGCCAGAACTCCATGTCTTCGAGCGGTATGCCGGCGCGCGCCGCCATGCCCAGGCCGTCGCCGGTATTGATGAAGGCATTGGTCGATGCGGCAAAGATGCGCCCGGCGCCGCCGGTCGCCAGCATCACCGTCTTGGCCTGCATGATGTGCAATTCGCCGGTTTCCATTTCCAGCGCGGTGACGCCGACGACATCGCCGGACTCGTCACGGATCAGATCCTGCGCCATCCATTCAACGAAGAACTGGGTATGCGCTTTGACGTTTTGCTGATAGAGCGTGTGCAGCATCGCATGGCCGGTACGGTCGGCTGCAGCACAAGCGCGCTGCACCGGCTTTTCGCCGTAATTTGCGGTATGACCGCCGAACGGACGCTGGTAGATCGTGCCATCGGCATTGCGGTCGAATGGCATGCCGAAATGCTCAAGCTCGTAAACCACCTTGGGCGCTTCACGGCACATGAATTCGATCGCGTCCTGGTCGCCCAGCCAGTCCGAGCCCTTGACGGTATCGAAAAAGTGGAAATGCCAGTTGTCCTCAGACATATTGCCCAGCGATGCACCGATGCCGCCCTGGGCAGCCACCGTGTGCGAGCGGGTCGGGAAGACCTTGCTCAGTACCGCCACATTCAACCCGGCCAGCGACAACTGCAAGGCCGCCCGCATGCCCGAACCGCCGGCACCGACGATCACGACATCAAATTTGCGTGAGGGAATAGTTTTCAAGTCAGTCACCGTCATTACAGTCTCCAGAGCACTTGAATCGCCCAACCGGCGCAAGCAAGCAACCAAACAATCGTGAACACATGCAGGCCCAGGCGGATGCCCAGCGGCTGCACATAATCCATCCAGATGTCGCGCATGCCGACCCAGGCGTGATAAGCCAAGGACAGAATCACGACAAAGGTCAAGGCCTTCATCCACTGCTGCGAAAAGATTCCCGCCCAGCGGTCGTAATCAAGCGGCCCTGGCAGCAGCACCTGCACCAGCAGGGCCACGGTAAACAAGGCCATAAGAACGGCCGTGACGCGCTGCGCCAACCAGTCGCGCAAGCCGTAATGGGCACCGACGACAGTGCGTTTGGATCCAAAAGTAGTCATTGTCAGTCTCTCGATTTCAATAAATACCGAACAGCTTGGCGCCCAGCAACAGGGTCAAGCCGATGCTGCTGACCAGCGTGACCAGGGCCGAGTTATGGCCTTGTTCCAGGCTGACGCTATGTGTGGCATCCATCCAGAGGTGGCGCACACCGGCGATGAAATGGTGCAGATAGCCCCAGATCAGCCCGAGTGCGACCAGCTTGATGAACCAACCCGGCAGCCAGCCGATACCGGCGACAAAGGCATTGGTGAAGGTGTCGAATGAGATTTCGGTGCTGACACTGTTGTCGAACATCCAGATGATGAACGGCAGCAGCAAGAACAACAGCAGTCCGCTGATCCGGTGCAGGATGGAGACGATGCCCGCCGGCGGCAAACGATAGGCCGCCAGTTGGGTCACATGGATGTTGCGGAAAACCGGCCTGGCCTTGCTGTTGTCTGTCATACCCAACCTCTGTAATCAGTTCGTAACTTGTAGAGTTTATTGCAACGCAGCAGAACCGCCGCCGGGAGCTGCCCTGGTTCGGTCAATGCAAGGTCAATTAAGGACATTGCGGTAGAAATGCGAATCTGTGCTGTAGAGGCCACGGCGCAGTTCCACCGGCTTGTCCCCATAGGTAAACGAAAGCCTTTCGACGCTCAGCAGCGGCGCACCAAGCGGCAATTGCAGCAAAGCTGCACTTTCGGCGTCAGCCGCGACTGCACGGATTTTTTCCTCGGCCCGGATCATGTGGACGCCGAATTCGGTCTCGAAAAGTTCGTAAAACGGCCCCTTGTGCTGGTTCAACAGCTCGGCGGTCAGCCCCCTGAACAGATCGCCCGGCAGCCAGATGTCGTCGAGCACCACCGGCTGCCCCTTGCTGTGCAGCAAGCGGCGCACTTCAACCATCGGTTCCCCGGCGCGCATCTGCAGCCGCCGCGCGATCGCCGCCGGGGCGCGTTGGCGCTTGCAGTCGAGCAATTGCCGCTCCAGCGCCACCGGGCCTTCGTCAGCCATCAGACGCAGGAAGCGGTACTGGACCCTCTGCTCGGAATGGGTCGCCACATAAGTGCCCTTGCCTTGGCGCCGCACCAGCAGGTTCTCGGCAGCCATCTCATCGATGGCCTTGCGCACCGTGCCTTGGCTGACGCCGAAGCGCCCTGCCAGTTCCTGCTCGCTGGGGATCGCATCGCCCGCCTTCCACTCGCCGGCCTGCAGGCTGGTGATGATCAGCTGCTTGATCTGGCGATACAGGGGACTGAACGCAGGTCCGCCGGAAGCGACGGCTTCCTGTCTGGGTTGCATGCTGGAGGACGAGGCTGCTGGCATAGAGATATTTCAGCACAGCCTCAGCCTGCAGTCCATTTGACATCTTCTATAAGACATAAGACTGTCGGGTTTTTACCAATACCGGGCAGTTTGGCGCCTCAAACCAGCTGATTTGCTGATTTTGTATAGGGGATTGCCCTTGGATTGGCCTACACTGGCGCGGCACCTGTGCTGGAACTTAAAGCCCTCGCGGCCGAACTGCAGCGCCGGCAAGGTCTGCACCCCGATTTTTTTCATCCCCCCGGAGACTTCCAATGAGCAAAAAACCCGTTCGCGTTGCCGTCACCGGCGCCGCAGGCCAGATCGGCTACGCCCTGCTGTTCCGCATCGCTTCCGGCGAAATGCTGGGCAAGGACCAACCGGTCATCCTGCAACTGCTTGAAGTGCCGGTCGACAAGGTCCAGGAGGCCTTGAAGGGCGTGATCATGGAGTTGGAAGACTGCGCCTTCCCCTTGCTCGCCGGTATCGAAGCCCATAGCGACCCGCTGCAGGCCTTCAAGGACACCGACTATGCCATGCTGGTCGGCGCCAGGCCACGCGGCCCGGGCATGGAGCGTGCCGACCTGTTGGCCGCCAATGCGCAGATCTTCACAGCCCAGGGCAAGGCGCTAAACGCTGTCGCTTCGCGCAATGTCAAGGTGCTGGTGGTTGGCAACCCGGCCAATACCAATGCCTATATTGCGATGAAGTCGGCGCCGGATCTGCCGGCCAAGAATTTCACCGCAATGCTGCGCCTTGACCACAACCGCGCTTTGTCGCAGATCGCTGCCAAGACCGGCAAGCCGGTCGCTTCGATCGAGAAGCTGGCTGTCTGGGGCAACCATTCACCGACGATGTATGCCGATTACCGCTTTGCCACGATCGACGGCGTTTCGGTGAAGACGATGATCAATGACGAAGCCTGGAACCGCGACAACTTTTTGCCAACCGTCGGCAAACGCGGCGCGGCCATCATCGCAGCGCGCGGCGTCTCATCAGCAGCCTCGGCGGCCAATGCAGCGATCGACCATATGCACGACTGGGCGCTGGGCACCAACGGCAAATGGGTGACGATGGGCATCGCCTCGAACGGCGAATATGGCATCCCCAAGGACATCATCTTCGGCTATCCGGTCACGACCGAAAACGGCGAATACAAAATCATCGCCGGCCTGGACATCGATGCGTTCTCGCAGGAATGCATCAACAAGACCCTGGCAGAACTGCAAGGCGAGCAAGACGGCGTCAAGCATTTGCTGTAACACCGACAGTCCTGCCTGAGGGCGGGGTTGATCACGAAGGCCGGCATATCATCATGCTGGCCTTTTTTTTGAGCGAGCATCCATTGAATAATTCACTTCACCCCAGTCAGGCGCTATTCGAATCCAGCGAAATTCCGACCCTGCTGCCGGTTGTCGACCATTACTGCGGCGTCGAGGCGCGCATGGTCAAGAGTCTGGCGATGCAGGCGCAGATGGGGCCCTTGTTCGACATCACGCTCGACTGCGAAGACGGTGCGCCGATCGGCGGCGAAGCTGATCATGTGCTGCTGCTGGCCTCGCTCCTGCACAGCCCGGACAACCGGCATGGCCGGGTCGGCGCAAGAGTTCATCCGCTGGGTCATCCTTGCTTCGAAGCCGATGTCGAGGGCCTGATCTCGGCCGCTGGTGACCGCCTGGCTTATCTGATGCTGCCCAAGCCGCGCCATCTTGCGGATGTCCAGCAGGCCTGCGCTTTCATCGATGCCAGCCTCAAGCATCATGGGATCAAGAAAGCCCTGCCCGTCCATGTGCTGATCGAAACCCACGGTGCGTTGCGCGATGTGCAGGCGATTGCCGCCCATCCGCGCATCGAGTCGCTGTCTTTCGGTCTGATGGATTTCATCTCGGCGCACCGCGGTGCAATTCCGCGCCAGGCGATGAGCGTCGAAGGCCAGTTCACCCACCCATTGGTGGTGCGCGCCAAGTTGGAGATTTCAGCCGCCGCCCATGCCAATGCGAAGACACCTTCGCATTGCGTGGTCACCGAATTCAAGGATGCCCAAGCGATCAAGGCAGCAGCCAGGCGCGCTTCACGCGAATTCGGCTGCACGCGGATGTGGAGCATTCACCCCGGACAGATTCAGCCAATCCTTGATGCCTTTGCCCCGGACCTGGCCGAAATCGAAGAGGCCATCGAGATCATCGATGCGGCCCAAGCCGCTCATTGGGCCCCGATCCAGCATCGCCATACCCTGCATGACCGCGCCAGCTACCGCTACTTCTGGCAATTGCTAGAGCGTGCGCACCGCACCGGCCAGCCTTTGCCCGAGCCGGTACTGCGAGCCTATTTCCAGCCAAACGTAGGATAGGTGCTTGCAATGCGGGCACAATCCTGGCACCAAGCTCAACGGATTTTGCTGCCATGCCTACTTGCCGATCCCTGTACAAGCCGCTGCTCTGGACGCTGATCCTGCTGGGCGGCAATGCCTGGTCAGCGGCGGTTGAAAATGACGCGCCACGCAGTCGCCTGGCGACAAAATTGAAGCCGGCCAAGGTGGTTGCGCCAGCGCCCGAGGAAGAACTTGTGCTGGATGAAGCGCAATTGCTGGTGGCCACCCATGTCCATCACGGCGAGGTGCAATGCGAATTCAACCAGAAGGTGCATTTGACGCCCCACCCGGAGAAGCCCGGCCGCTTCAGCCTGCAATTCGGCAAGATGAATTACACGATGGTGCCCGAGCCCACCACCACCGGAGCGGTCAGGCTGGAGGACAAAAAGGCCGGCGTCGTCTGGCTGCAGATCCCCACCAAGTCGATGCTGATGAACAGTCGCCTGGGCCAACGGATGGCGGACGCCTGCATGCATCCAACGCAAGTGGCCTTGGTCAACGCTGCGGCCAAGTCGCCCAGCAGCGAGGGCGGCATCGGCATCACCCCGGGTCGCTGAACTGCTCCGCTGTCTGCTTTGATCGCAGTAGGCCCTGAAAAGTACGTATAATTCAGACATACTTTGCGGGAGCCCAGCCATGGAAGCGACAGTTGCCGAACGCGGACAGATCACCTTGCCCAAAGCCGTGCGCGATGCGCTGGGGCTGAGCAAAGGCAGTACGCTAAAGGTCGAACTCGACGGCAGCCGCATCATCCTGCGCAAGAACGTCGACGATGCGATTTCGCGCGCCCGCGGGCGCTTCAAGCTCCCTGCCGGGACCAGCACGGACGACGTCATGCGCGAGTTGCGCGGCCGTGCACCAGGCGATCCGATTGCCGAATAGGCTCAGCGCCAGATGATCGCCGTTGACAGCTCAGTCCTGATCGATCTGCTCGGCGACGATCCGCGCGCCGATGCCGCCGAAGCCAGCTTGCGCCTGGCCCTGACTGCCGGGCCGGTGGTGCTGTGCGATGTCGTGCTCAGCGAAGTCACGGCCGGACTCGGTCGCGGCTCCGACGTGATGGACGCGCTTGAAGACATGGGCTTGCGTTTCGTCTCGCTCGACCAACGCGCAGCGATCCGCGCCGGCGAAATGCAAAGAAAATACAACCAGCGCCTGCGCTCGGCGAACTTGCCCGTCGCCAACGCGGCAATGGCGCGCACGATGGCTGACTTTCTGGTCGGCGCACATGCCATGCTGCAGTGCGACGCCTTGATCACCCGCGATGCGGGGTTTTTTCGCGACTATTTCAAGGGCCTGAAGGTGATCACACCGACTCTGGCCTGACCCTTACCTTTACTTGATCTCTGGAGAAAAAGATGCTGCAAGCCTACCGAAACCATGTTGCCGAACGCGCTGCGCTGGGCATTCCGCCATTGCCGTTGAACGCTGAACAGACCGCTGCGCTGATCGAGTTGATCAAGGCGCCGCCCGCTGGTGAGGCCGAATTCCTGATGGAATTGCTGACGCACCGCGTCCCGCCCGGCGTCGATGACGCCGCCAAGGTCAAGGCCAGCTTCCTGGCTGCCGTTGCGCATGGCGACTTGACCCTGGCATTGATCAGCAAATCCAAGGCTGCCGAGTTGCTCGGCACGATGGTGGGTGGCTACAACGTCAAGTCACTGATCGATCTGCTCGACGACGCAGAAGTGGCGCCTACTGCTGCTGCTGCCTTGAAGAAGACCT
This sequence comes from Burkholderiales bacterium, assembly GCA_947446685.1. GTDB lineage: Bacteria > Pseudomonadota > Gammaproteobacteria > Burkholderiales > Burkholderiaceae_C > Paucibacter_A. Next base: position 2,708 of record CANFIC010000053.1, on the reverse strand, counting down.
TGTTGATGTTTGACTTTTTCCATGATGTGGCGGAAAAGGCCAAGGCCGGCAACGCCTTCGCCGTGGCAGTCATGCAAAGCTGGTCCGACGCCGAATGGTTCACCTCACGGCCGGAAGTCGATCACAAGATCACCGTAACGGTTTTCAAGGTCAGCGGCGAAACCAATACCGATGACCTGTCGCCTGCCCCTGACGCCTGGAGCCGCCCGGACATTCCACTGCATTACCTGGCGATGCTGAAGAACGCCCGTCCCGGCATCACCCCGGAAGAAGACGGCAAGCGCGGCCCGATGAAGTTCATCGAGGAATTGAAGAGCAAAGGCCATCTGATCGCTTATGTCGGCGATGTCGTCGGCACCGGCAGCTCGCGCAAATCGGCCACCAACAGCGTGGTCTGGGCCACCGGCCAAGACATCCCCTTCGTGCCGAACAAGCGTTTTGGCGGCGTCACCTTGGGCGGCAAGATCGCGCCGATCTATTTCAACACCCAGGAAGATTCGGGCGCGCTGCCGATCGAAGTCGATGTCTCGTCGTTCAATATGGGCGATGTGATCGACATCTATCCTTATGAGGGCAAGATCGAAAAAGACGGTGTAGTCGCTGCCACTTTCACCCTGAAGAGCGATGTGATGTTCGACGAAGTGCGCGCCGGCGGCCGCATCAACCTGATCATCGGCCGTTCGCTGACCGCCAAGGCCCGCGAATTCCTCGGCCTGCCTGCGTCGACGACCTTCCGCCTGCCAAGCGCTCAGATCACGACCAAGGCCGGTTTCACCTTGGCGCAGAAGATGGTCGGTCGGGCTGTCGGCTTGCCTGAAGGCCAGGGCGTTCGCCCGGGCACTTATTGCGAGCCGAAGATGACGACGGTCGGCTCACAGGACACCACCGGCCCGATGACCCGTGACGAGTTGAAGGACCTGGCTTGTCTGGGCTTCTCGGCCGACATGGTGATGCAGAGCTTTTGCCACACCGCGGCTTACCCCAAGCAGGTCGATGTGAAGACGCACCGTGAATTACCGGCCTTCATCTCCGACCGCGGCGGCGTCGCGCTGCGTCCGGGCGACGGCATCATTCACAGCTGGCTGAACCGCCTGCTGCTGCCCGACACCGTCGGCACCGGCGGCGACAGCCACACCCGGTTCCCGATCGGCATCTCCTTCCCGGCCGGTTCAGGCCTGGTCGCTTTCGGCGCAGCCACCGGCGTGATGCCGCTGGACATGCCCGAATCGGTGCTGGTGCGCTTCAAGGGCGAAATGCAGCCCGGCATCACGCTGCGCGATCTGGTCCACGCGATTCCGCTGTACGGCATCAAGGCCGGCCTGCTGACCGTCGCCAAGGCCGGCAAGATCAATGAATTCTCGGGTCGGATTCTGGAAATCGAAGGCTTGCCGAACCTGCGTGTCGAGCAGGCTTTCGAGCTGTCGGACGCATCGGCCGAGCGCAGCTCCGCCGGTTGCACCGTGCACTTGAATGCCGAGCCGGTCCAGGAATATCTGACCAGCAATATCGTGTTGATGAAGAACATGATCGCCGATGGCTACAAGGACAAGCGCTCGCTGGAGCGCCGCATCCAGGCCGTTGAAGCCTGGCTGGCCAATCCACAGTTGATGCAAGCCGATGCCGATGCGGAATACGCGCATGTGATCGAGATCGACATGAACGAAATCAAGGAGCCGATCCTCTGCTGCCCGAACGATCCGGACGACGCCAAGTTCCTCAGCGATGTCGCCGGCACCAAGATCGACGAGGTCTTCATCGGTTCGTGCATGACCAACATCGGCCATTTCCGCGCGGCATCCAAGCTGCTCGAAGGTCGGCGCGACATTCCGGTCAAGCTGTGGATCGCCCCACCAACCAAGATGGATGCGGCCGAGTTGAGCAAGGAAGGGCATTACGCCAACTTCGGTACCGCCGGCGCAAGGTTGGAAATGCCTGGTTGCAGCTTGTGCATGGGCAATCAGGCCCAGGTCAAGGAAGGTGCGACGGTGATTTCGACCAGCACGCGCAACTTCCCGAATCGCCTCGGCAAGAACACCTATGTGTATCTCGCCTCGGCCGAGCTGGCAGCGATCGCGTCCAAGATCGGCCGCATTCCCACGCTGTCCGAATACCTGAGCGACATCAGCGTCATCAAGAAGGATGCCGCCGAGATCTACCGCTATATGAACTTCGACCGGATCAAGGAATATGCCGATACCGCCAAGGGCGTAACGGTCTGATCTGACAGCCCAAAAAAGAGCCCGCCAGGGATAATTTGGCGGGCTCTTTTACCTTGTAAATCCGGTTACGGGAATCAAGATGCGAATACGCCACTGCCGATTGCTTGCCGCCCTGATTCTCGGCACCAGTCTGCTGTGCACAGCGGCTGCGGCGGTGGAGTTGAAGCTGCGCATCATGCAGACCACCGATCTGCATATGAATCTGCTGAACTACGACTATTACCAGGACCGGGTAACCGATGAATATGGCCTGGCCAAGACGATCAGCCTGATCAAAGCCGCCCGCGCTGAAGCAACAAACAGCCTGCTGTTCGACAACGGCGATCTGCTGCAGGGCAATCCACTGGGCGACTATGTGGCCCAGGTCAAACCGCTGGCCGCCGGCGACTTGCACCCGGCCTACAAGGTGCTGAACCAGATCGGCGTCGACGCCGCCAATATCGGCAACCATGAATTCAACTATGGCCTGCCCTTCCTGCAGCAGGCCAT
>CANFIC010000052.1 GCA_947446685.1 Burkholderiales bacterium | reverse complement strand
TCCACGATACCGGTCAACTGCCGGGCCCGCGCTTCGCCGCTGTCCTCGGCCAACAGCGCATTGGCCTGGGCAATCGCCGCCAGAGGATTGCGGATTTCATGCGCAATGCCGGCCGAGACGCGGCCCATGGCCGCCAGCTTTTCCTGTTGGCTGCGCGCCAGCACCTGCCGCTTGTCCTCGAGCAAAAGAACGCATAGATCCTCGGTCAGGTTGGCCTCCTGGCGTCTTGTGAAGCGCAACCTCAGCCGCAAGCTGCGCTGCACACCGCCCGGTAAATCAATCGAGAGATCGCGTCCTGCTGCAGGCCAGCTGCCACCGGCAAACGCCTGCTCCACGGCAAGCACCAGCGCTTGCCAGCGGGACACGCCGAGCAACTGGAACGGCGTGGCGCGTGACGAGCCCGGCTCATCCAACAAACTGATTGCGGCCGGATTGGCCGCCCGCACCGAGCCGCCGCGGTCGACCACCAGCACACCTTCCTGCATTTCTGCGATCACCAGACGATTGAGTTCCGCCTGTTGATGGGCGATCTCCATGCTGTCGCGAGCGGCATGCACTTCGCGGACCAACCGACTGGCCATTTCGCTGGCCAGCAGACTGACAACAAAAAATCCGCTGCCCACCAGCCCGGCCTGGGTCATGCGCAAACCCACATCCGCGCCCTGCAAGACATCCCAGCCAGCCACCACCAGCATCAGCAGCGTGGCCGCAGCCGCCGTGGCCAGGCCCTGCAAGCGCGGTGCGAGCACACCGGCCATCAGCACCGGCAGCACCAGCATGGCGCTGTAATTCACTCCATGGTCCAGGGCCATCAACAAACCGATTACCGCCAGATCGAGCCCGATGCCGGCCCACCACAAGGGACTGGCAACCCGCACCGGCAACTGTGCCTTGGCATCCCGCCTTGACCACAACCATTGCGCCAGCGCCTGGATGGCGTAGGCAAGACAGAGGGCGATCATCCAATGCGGCGCCGGCGAACCGAGTTGCATCGCGATCAACTGGGCGAGGACCAGAGCCAGCCCCAAAGCCGCACGCGCCGCCAGAAAAGCGCGGGCAAGCCTGGTCATTGCCAAGCCTTGATTGCCTGCGTTTAGCGCAGAGTTACCGTTTCGAACTGGACGAAAGAAAGGATGTGAGTCCTCGCAAACTTCTGCCGACAAGGCGGGTTTTGCATCAAGCGACAGGGCCGGATCAAGGTCAACGCTGGAAGCCGACCCGGACCTGACCGGCTGATTCACGGCCGCCCGCCATGCTCCGCCTCGAACGCTTCGCGATGCGCGGCGCTGCAAAAGCGACCAACACGGCCCGGCAGCGTTTCATCAAGCGGCAAATGCAAGCCGCATTGCTCGCAGCTCGCCATCACCTTTGGTGGCATTGGCGCTCGCGCCGGGCTCGCCCCGGCCGGCGGCCTGGCTCTCTTGAAGCCGATGATGAAGGCAATCAAGCCCAGCAGAATCAATAGCAACAGGTATTTCATGACCTTCGGGTTCAGGGGCCATAGGGCCGCTGCAACACCACCTCCAGCACGAAGCGCGAGCCAACATAGGAGAGCAGCAGCAGCAAGGCACCAAAATAAAGCCAACGGGTCGCGCGCCGGCCACGCCAGCCAAAGATGCTGCGCCCGGCAAGCAGGCCCGTCAAGACCACCCATCCAAGGACCGCCAACAGGTTCTTGTGATCCCAGCGCCAATGTGGCGTGAACCACCAACCGAGCAGCAAGGCCAGCGACAGCACGACGACCCCAACGCCGACGAACTGGAAGGTCAAACGCTCAAGTTGCAACAAGGGCAGTCCCGGTGGTTGTCCAGCGCCATCCAATGTTCTGGTGAGACGGCGCATCTGGCGCTCGGCCCGGTTCAGCAACACCGCATGCAACACGGCAACGCCGAACATACCGTAAGAAGCCAGTCCGAACACCCAATGCAAGGGGGCCCAGGGTGAACCCGCCAACGGCCTGGCCTCGCCAGGAAATACGACCGCCAAGCCCACCGACAGCGCGGCCAAGCCAGCCAGAACCCGGCGCGCGCTGGGCAGATGCAAGAACCGGCTTTCGATCAGATAGACCGTCATCACCAGCCAGACCGTCATCGACAAGGCCGGCGCAAAACCGAAACGCGCGCCGACACCCACCTTGCCGATGCCGGTAATATCAAAAACAAGCGCCAGCAATTGCGCGAGCCAGGCGAGCAGTAGCCAGGCATCAATTCGCTGGCTGGGCGACCCCATGTTCCGGGGCATCAGAGCGGCCGCCAGATAGGCCGCCATGGCCACCAAACTGGCAAGACCCAGCGCGAGGCTGGCGTCGAATGGAAGGCTGGGCGATAAAATCATGGTCACAGTGTACTTTTGCGCGCCACTCTGACCGGGCGGCGCGAATATCAATGGCATCAAATCTGACCGACCGCCTGAGCCGCCTCGTGAAAACGATGCGTGGCCAGGCCCGCATTACCGAGAGCAATGTCCAGGAAATGCTGCGCGAAGTGCGCATGGCATTGCTGGAGGCCGATGTGGCCCTGCCCGTCGTGCGCGACTTCATTACCCGGGTCAAAGACAAGGCGCTGGGTGCCGAAGTGGTCGGTTCCCTGTCACCCGGCCAGGCCTTGGTTGGCATCGTCCACAAGGAGCTTGCCGCGACGATGGGCGAGGTCGACGAAAAGGGCATGCTGCGCCCGGTCTCCGACATCAACCTCGCCACCCAGCCCCCGGCGGTGATCCTGATGGCCGGCCTCCAGGGCGCGGGCAAGACCACAACGACGGCCAAGCTGGCAAAGTACCTGATCGAGAAGCGCAAGAAAAAGGTGCTGACGGTTTCGGCCGACGTCTACCGTCCGGCAGCGATCGAACAATTGAAAACGGTGACCAAGCAGGCCGGGGCTGAATGGTTCCCGTCAACGCCGGACCAGAAGCCGCGCGACATCGCGCTGGCGGCGATCGATTACGCCAGAAAGCATTATTTCGACGTGCTGCTGGTCGACACGGCGGGTCGCCTGGCCATCGACGCGGCCTTGATGGCCGAAATCGGCGATTTGCATGCGTTACTGAATCCGATCGAAACCTTGTTCGTCGTCGATGCGATGCAAGGCCAGGACGCGATCAACACGGCCCGGGCCTTCAAGGACGCGCTGCCGCTGACCGGTGTGGTGCTGACCAAGCTCGACGGAGATTCGCGCGGTGGCGCCGCGCTTTCGGTACGCCAGATCACCGGTGCACCGATCAAGTTTGCCGGCGTGTCAGAGAAGATCGACGGTCTCGAAGTCTTTGACGCCGAGCGCCATGCCGGCCGCGTGCTGGGCATGGGCGACATCGTCGCGCTGGTTGAAGGCGTGACCAAAGGCATCGACGTCGAAGCCGCGCAAAAACTGGCCGAAAAGCTCAAGAGCGGCAGCAACTTCGACCTCAACGACTTCCTCGCGCAGATCTCGCAAATGAAGAAGATGGGCGGGCTGTCAAGCCTGATGGACAAGCTGCCTTCCCAGATGGTCGCCAAGGCAGCCAACGCCGACATGGGCCGCGCCGAACGCGATATGCGCCGCATGGAAGGCATCATCAACTCGATGACCCAACTCGAGCGCCGCAAACCCGAGTTGCTCAAGGCCAGCCGCAAGAAGCGGGTCGCCATGGGCGCCGGCGTGCAGGTTCAGGAAGTCAACCGCATGCTGAATCAATTCGAACAGATGCAGACCATGATGAAGAAAATGCGCGGCGGCGGCATGATGAAGATGATGAAGAAAATGGGCGGCATGAAGGGGATGGGCGGCCCCGGCGGCTTCGGTATGTAAACGGCAGCCCCTGGCAGCCCGGCGGCTATTCCAGCAGCGCCTGCGCGAATTCGCGGGCGTTGAAGGTCTGCAGATCCTCCAACTGCTCGCCGACACCGATGAAATAGACCGGCACCGGCCGCTCGCGCGCAATCGCCGCCAGCACGCCGCCCTTGGCCGTGCCGTCGAGCTTGGTGACGATCAGGCCGGTCAGCCCCAGCGCATCGTCGAACGATTTCACCTGGCTCAAGGCGTTCTGCCCGGTATTGCCATCAACCACCAGCAGCACCTCATGCGGCGCGCCATCCTGCGCTTTGCCGATCACGCGCTTGATTTTTTTCAGCTCTTCCATCAGGTGGATTTGCGTCGGCAAACGCCCTGCCGTATCGGCGATCACCACATCGCAGCCACGCGCGCGCCCCGCCGTCACCGCATCAAAAGTCACCGCTGAAGGATCGCCGCCCTCCTGGCTGACGATGTCGACTTGCGCCCGGTCGGCCCATACCGTCAACTGCTCCCGCGCCGCCGCCCGGAAGGTGTCCGCTGCAGCCAGCAGCACCTTTTGTCCAGCTTCGGCCAGATGCCGTGTCAGCTTGCCGATACTGGTCGTCTTGCCGGCGCCATTGACGCCCACCACCATCATCACCATCGGGCTGTGCTGGCCGACTGCCAGCGGCTTTTCAAGCGGCAGCAGCAAGGAAGCCAAGGCGTCAATCAACAAGGCGCGCACCGCCAGGGGTTCGGTGGCCCGCGTCTCCTTGACCCGTTGTTTCAGGTCCGCGAGCAGGAATTCAGTCGCCCTGACGCCGGTATCCGCCATCAACAGCGCAGCCTCCAACTCCTCGTACAACGCATCGTCGATCTGCGTACCGGTAAAGACCTGCGCGATGCTCGACCCGGTTTTGCGCAGGCCCTGCCGCAGCTTGTCCATCCAACTGCGGCGCGGCTCCGCTGGTGACGGCATGACAGGAACTTCCGCGGTTGGTCCAGCAAGCGCTGGCGCAGGAACTGGTTTTTTCTTGAAGAAGCTGAACATCGGGAATTTGATTTGCAAGGCGAGAATCGGGCCCGCCGGCCTAGCGCAGGGGCTGGCTTGATGGGGCGGCCTGCCAAGAGGCAAATTCAGCGGGCCGGATTCAATGCCTCTTGCATTGTGACCTAAATTACCGCTACACTTGTCGGCTTGGCGCTTTAGCTCAGCCGGTTAGAGCGACGGAATCATAATCCGCAGGTCCGGGGTTCGAATCCCTGAAGCGCCACCAGTAATAACGCAATGGAATCAAGCACTTAGCGCCAACCGGTACTAGGTGCTTTTTTCTTGGCTGGCTCTCATGTAGCCACCGGTACATGGTTCCGTACCGTGTAGCCGCTTAATTTGGGCTGGCGAACCGATCCTCATGCGCGAGTATTGGATTGGTAAGTTAGGGTGCGCCAACTTATACGATCCTAAATCAAGCATCCGACGCTGGTTTTTTGCTTAGCCCCTTTTGATTTGTTGTATCGCCGAGATGCAATCTCTTCATATGGCGGTGCAGACCAAGACCAAGCCTACACGACTCGACTCGAGATGCAGTCAATCTATCCCACAATCGGTTGGTTGCAGCACCGGCAGGCGGCCTTGAACTGCGCTGAGATACCAAGTCAGGTGTGCAGCGAAGCCACGCTCAAGCGCAGGCCCACAGCATGCAACACCTTGGTCACGGTATCGAGGGTCGGATTCCCGTTTTCGCTCAGCGCGCGGAATAAGGTCTTGTCACCCACATCGGCGCGGCGGGCTACCTCGGCCATGCCATGCGCTTTGGCGACTTGTCGCAGCGCCACCAGCAGTGCGCCAGCGTCTTCCAGTTCCATGACGGCATCGATATACGCAGCGGCCTCGTCAGGGTCGGTCAACGCGGCCGTCAGCGAGTCGTCGTAGCTTTTGTCACGTGCTGCTGTCATGGTGAACCTCTTTGTTTCCAGTCATTCAAATACGCAACCGCTTGATTGATGGCGCGGCCCTGGTCGCTCTTGTCGCTTCCGCACAGCAAGAGCACCACCACGGGTCCTTGCCGACTCAAAAAAACCCGATAGCCCGGCCCATGGTCGATGCGCAACTCCTGCACGCCTTCGCGTAGAGGCTTGCAGTCGCCGAAGTTTCCCGTCCTGACTCGCTCCAGTCTTCCGCGGATTTTTGCCCTTGCAACGCTGTCTTTCAGGTCGCGCAGCCATTTCTCAAACGGGGCGGCGCCTTGCGCGTCGGCGTAGATTCGAAGTTCCATGATGGTATCTTAAAAAATACTTTCGAGCGGCGATGCATCGGGCAGTCGGCGCAGATTGGGCTTCGAACGCCAACCCGGCTTGGTCCAGAACCCTGGTCAGCGGTTAAAACTGTTTATACGGCCATTGCTGGCGCTGGTTTCACGCGCAAAGGAGTTGTCTTGAATCGCTGCGCTGCCCGCCACAAGTCATAGGCGCTCTGCTCTGCCAACCGTAGGCGGGCATCGCCTCCACGCTCCAAGCCTAACCATGCTTCTATGCGCAAGGCCATTTCTGGCGAGATTGCAGCCCGGTCATTCAACACACGGGACAGGGCCACCCGGGAAACACCCAACTGCTCGGCGGCCTCGGTCACCGTCAGCAAGAGCGCCGGCAACACATCGTCGCGCAACGTCAGGCCGGGATGCGGTGGGTTGAAAATGCTTGTCATCGTCATTTCTCCTGTCAGCCTCAGTGCTAGTCCAAATATCCACCAGTACCGCATGCACACCCTCGAACAGGAAGGTGATGCGCCAATTGCCATTCAAGGACAGTGACTAATGTGAAGAAGGCTTGCACCCCTCTGTGCCGGAATGACTTGATCAAAGTGAAATTGTGTCCTGTAGCCTTACAAGGCACAAGCAGACCTGGCCTACCCCGGCCAGAAGCAAAACCGCAGAGCCAAGGAAATCCTGCAAATTCAAGGCCGATAACGCAGGTCAGTTTCAAGGCGGCGCAGTTGACGGATGCGCTGGCGGGTCAGGCGGGATCGGATCCGGTCGGGATCAAGCGCTGGCCAGGCAAGCCGGCCCAAAGCAAGCCAAGCGCGCCGCGTCGCGAGCCAGCTTTGCTGAGTGGCCACTATCCCTTCGGCAGCTATGGCCCCGGCGAATGCAGGTTTGCGATAGCCGTAGGCCAGGTGTTGCAACAGCAACTTCATTTCCTCGTCGGACGCATTGGCCTGCGCGGCCGTGGCTTGAGGGATCTGGCCGGTGGCGAATTCCCGAAGGTTGATCAGGACCTGATCGCTCAATCTATCCTGTTCCTGGATGACGAACATTTCCTTGGCGGTGCCAATCATGTCCTGCTCGTTGCCGCTGCGCGCGATCGCGAAAGCGGCTTCGGCCGCCAGGACTTCCTGGAACTGCGTCTTCAAGGCGAGGGTCCATTTCAACTGGATAGCCGCGAGCTTGCTGCTGCGCTCGAATTCCTTCCAGCGGGAGCGAATCGAACTGCAAGCGCCCCCCATCAAGCCGCTGGTCGCAGCGTCACAGAGATCAAATTTCGCGGCATCGGCCGGGGCCTGGCGCAGGCGCTCAAGGTGCGCCAGGCGCGACTCCATTTCAGCCCCCGCCGCCCAGCGGTTTTCACATGAAAAGCGAATTGCCATGTCAATGTCACGCGCCACGCCGATGCCATTCGCATAGAGCATGCTCAGAACCCCTGGGCCGTAGAAAGGATCACCGATTTCCGGCCGGTCATGGGCGCGCTGGAAATACCCGCATTGCAGGGCTGCCGCAGGATCAGGCTTGCGTTCAAAGCCGTAGTACAGCTGCTGCTCATTGCAGCTTGGCAGTTCGGCTTCTGCCAGCGGTTTGGCAATTGCCGGCGGCTTGAAATCGCGCAAGGTGGCGTTCGAACAAAGTTCCTGCCAAGAGATGGGCTGCGCGGCGGCAATCAGCGCCCACAGCATCAAGGCCAGCAGCAAGGCTGCTTGGCGCATAAAACTGTCGCGGAGTAAATTCATCGCCGGGTTTACTTGGCGTTTGCCGACGGAAATTCCAGTACCAAGGTCTGGTACGCAGGCAAAGCGGACCATTGCCGGTTCAGCGCAATCGCGGCCTCGAACAGCGCCATACACCGGTCTTGCGAAGGCGCCAACGGCGACTCAATGCCCCTGAACTCGGACGCTGTTTGCAGGCCATAGAGAAAAGCCTGGTGGTCGTAACAGCCGCTCCACAACTGCGTTTGCATCGCCTCTACCAAGGCCTCGGCATGGACGGCGTCGCGCAAGATGTCGCGGCGGTCCGGCGCATGGACCAGCTCCATCACATAGCGCGCATCCTGACCGGCGGCGACCAGGCTGAGGAATCCGCCACACAGCCCGAGGCCTGTTTCGAGCAGGTAATGCAGCAGATCGTGGGGCAGGATGCCTTGGCGCGGCATGTCGATGGCCGCGCTGCTGCCGTCGTCGCGGACAAAGTTCAAACGGTCGTATTTTTCAGCGGCTGGGCGCTTGGTGGCGATCAGTTGCATCATTTCAGTTGGGACGACGCTGGCTCTGCATTGGCCGAGGCATCAAAGCTGCCCGCATCCCTAGACCATCAACTCAATCAGGAATGGCCGCGCCAGGCCAAAGCTCTGCTGCATCAGGTCAGCGCATTGCTCCATCGTCGTGGCCCGGGCCGCTTCCACCCCCATGCCGCGCGCCAGATCCACCCAGCGCAGGTCCGGGTCGCCCAGATCCAGCATGCGCATAGCGGTCGGCCCAGGTTCGGCACCGACGGCGCGGTATTCGTTCTGCAGGATCGCGTATTTGCGGTTGTTCAGCAGGACGGTCGTCACGGGCAGGCGCTCGCGCGCCTGGGTCCACAAGGCCTGCAGCGAATACATGGCCGAGCCGTCGGCCTGCAGGCTCAGCACCCGCCGCTGGCTTCCGCTGCCCATGGCTGCGCCCGCCGCTACCGGCATCCCGTCGCCGATGGCACCACCCGCCAGATGCAGCCAGTCATGCGGGGCGGCACTGTGGGTGAAGCGATAAAAGCCGCGGCCATAGGAAACGCTTTCATCGGAGACGATTGCGTCCTGCGGCATCAGGGCAGCCAGCGTCTGCGCCAACTTCTCAGGGCTCGGCTCACCTGCGGCCGCTACCGGCCGCAGCCCAGCTTCAGGCAGCGCCGCTGCTGGCGCGCCCAAGGCCTCGACCAGGGCTTGCAACGCCGCTAACGGATCCTGTTCCGGAGACGACAGCACATGAATTTGGGCATGCGCCGCCGACTGCAAGGAAGGCTTGCCCGGGTAGGCAAAGAAACTCACCGGGGCCTTCGCGTTCACCAGGATGATGTGCTCGTATTTCGCCAGTGCAGCCTGAGCCAGATCGGTGTTGTAGGGCACACGTTCCAGCGCGAGGCGGCCACGTCCCCGCGCCACAAGCCCGTTGACGTAGTCGGCCATCAGGCCGCAGCCGGTGGCAGAAGCAATGCGCCAGGCCAGATGCTGAGCCGGCTCCAGCACGGCGCCACCGGCCAACAACAGCAAGGTGTTCGCGCCTGAACGCAACACGCGGGCGGCTTGGTCCACCGCGGCAGCGTCGATGGGCGGCGCTGCGGGCAAAGCCAAAACTTGCCCGACGCGGCCACCTTCGTCCCAGGAAGCGTCCGAAGGCAATATCAATGTCGCAATCTGGCCCTGGCAGGAAAGCGCCGCCTTCACGGCAGCGGCGGCATCGCGCCCCACCTGACGCGCATCGGTACTGGTGCGAACCCAGCCCGAGACAGTGCGCGCCAGGGCTTCGGTGTCGGTAGCCAGGGGCGGATCGTAGGGCCGGTGCCAGGTGGCATGGTCGCCGACGATGTTGACAATACCGCTGTGGGCCCGCCGCGCGTTGTGCAGGTTCGCCAGGCCATTGGCCAAACCCGGGCCGCAATGCAGCAGGGTGCAGGCCGGCTTGCCGGCCATGCGCCAGTAGCCATCAGCCATGCCGGTGACCACGTTCTCCTGCAGGCCAAGCACGCAGCGCATGCCGACGGCCTGGTCCAAGGCAGCCACGAAATGCATCTCGCTGGTGCCGGGATTGGCAAAGCAGGTATCAACACCCGCCGCGAGCAGCGTCTCGACCAAGCTTCTGGCGCCGTTCATGCAAAGCTCCTTGAATGTGCAGGCACCGATTGTGCGTTGTGCAGCGCCCGGCGATTTGTCCCCAGGGATTGACCGCTACTGAGCCGGTAAAGCGACCAGCTCAAGTACCGCCTGAGCGAACAAGCCCGGAGATTCCTGCGGCATGTTGTGCCCCACACCGGGCACCACCCGATGCGAACGTGAGCCGGTAAATCGATGCCCATGGGCGCTGGCGGCCGACGGGGGTCGGACACCATCATCTGCGCCATCGAAGGTGATCGTCGGCACCGTGATGGCGGGTTGAGCCGCCAGTTTTCCTTCAATTTCCGCATAAGCCGGGTCGCCAGTCACCAGGCCAAAGCGGTGACGGTAGGATTGAATCACCACCTCGACAAAGTCAGGGTTGTCGAAAGAGGGCGCGGTATTGGCGAAGGTCGCCTCGTCAAAATCCCAGGTCGGAGACCAGAGTTTCCAGAGCAATCGAGCGATCGCTTGCCGGTCTTTCTGCAGGCCCGCACGGCCGCGTTCGCTGTGGAAGTAATACTGGTACCAAAGGCGATGCTCATTTTCGGGCGTGTCGGGCAGCATGCCTTGAGCGATGTTCTGGATGTTGTAGCTGTTGAAAGAGACCAGACCCTTGCAGCGTTCGGGCCACAAAGCAGCAACCACGCAAGCAGCTCGCCCGCCCCAGTCGTAACCGGCCAGGATGGCTTTGGGGATGGCCAAAGCATCCATCAGCGCCAGCAAGTCTGCACCAAGAGCTGCTTGTTCGCCAGAGCGCGGTGTGGATGCATCCAAAAATCTTGTCTGCCCATAGCCGCGCAGGTAGGGAACGATCACCCGGCAGCCCGCGGCTGCCAGCATCGGCGCTACTTCAGCGTAGGCCTGGATGTCGTAAGGGAACCCATGCATCAAAAGCACCGGTGTGCCATCTGAAGGGCCTGATTCCGCATAGCTGATGTTTAAAACACCCGCGTTGATTTGCTTGTTCGCATTCATCTTTTCCAGGAACCTCTATTCAAGACACCAGCCGCAAATATTTCCGGAGTCAATCAGCCTCAGCTGACTCCGCCGACCAGCCTCGGCCGGAAATACCTCGTTCATTTGGCCAGAATCTGGATGCCCCGCTGCGGCGCCGGGGGTTTGCACTCCCCCTGGTGAACCGCAAGCAGAAACTGCTCGATTGTCTGGGTCGTCAGCGCCTGGCTGCGCCGCGACATGCCATGGCCGGCCAAGTTCATATGGGTCGCGCCTTCGATGACGGCAAACCACTTGCACCCCGGGGCCATGTTCTCGAACGGCTCGCGCCTGGTTTCCCAACTGCCACCGCCGAGTTCATCGTCCTTGGTACCGGTGATCGACAGCAAGGGTTTCGAAATTCCCTGCCATGCGCCCACCGGGAAAATCGATCCCGATCCTTGCGGTGAAAGGGCGATATAGATGTCAAAGGCATCCGCAACGCTCAGCCCGAGCTTGTTTTTCGCGCCGGCCTCGATCATCGTCGTCGCCGCACCCATCGAATGCCCGAACAGGATCGCCTCGCCGGCATTGCAATGCTGCGCGGCCCAATGCCTGGCCGCGGCAATGTCCATGAAGCGCCCTTCGTAAGCTCGCGGATCGGTGATCAATCTGGCCAGGCCATCGCGCAGGCCCTGGCCTTGAATCTGCTGCTTGAGCGCTTGCAGGCCGCTTTCTTGATGACCCACGACGACGGTCAAATAACGCAGCGAAGACAGCGCTTGGCCGAGATAGGCATAGCCGCTTTCACTGCCGCCAGCGCCTGGCGAAATGATCGCAATGCCCAGGCAAATGTCGCCCGCCGGCGGTGCGTAGACCTTGATCTGGACTGGCTTGCCGTCCTGACGCGTCAGCCCATCAGGCTGCTGCGCCGCAATGCTGACCGCGAACAGCGCCAGGATGCCGCCAAGAAGGATCTGGAGCCGGATCATCTGGAAGCTGCGGCTTCAACGCACCGTTGCCGCATCCTGCCCGAACAGAATTCGTTTGGCCGCTTCATCGACAACCGGCTTGCTGCTGATTGCCGCCGCAATCGCATAGGCGCGAACGGTCGCAGGGCGCGACCGGATGCGCTCGAACCAGTTCGCCACATGCGGGAAATCCTCCAGCTTTTGGCGCTGGCGCTGATGAGAAAAGATCCAGGGATAGCAGGCCATGTCGGCGATTGAATAAGCGCCGGCGATGTAGTCAAGACCCTGCTCTTGCATTTCTCCGAGCTGTTTATTCAACACGGCATACAGGCGCGCCGTCTCCTTGACGTAGCGCTCGATCGCATAGGGCACAGGTTCGGGTGCGTATTGGGTGAAATGGTGGGTCTGGCCTGCCATCGGGCCGAGCCCACCCATCTGCCAGTAGAGCCATTGAAGCGCCAAGTTACGGCCGCGCAGGTCCTGTGGAATGAATTGCCTGGTCTTGTCGGCCAGATATTGCAGGATCGCGCCCGATTCGAAGATCGACAAGGGATCGCCTCCATCTGCCGGCGCGTGATCGACGATCGCAGGAATGCGGTTGTTCGGGGCAATCCGCAGGAACTCGGGCGCGAACTGCTCGCCGCGGCCGATATTGACCGGCAAGATCCGACAAGGCAGGCCGGCCTCCTCGAGGAACATGGTGATTTTGTGGCCGTTCGGTGTGGTCCAGTAATAGAGGTCGATCATGGCTGTTCCGATCAATGGTTCCGGCCGATTTTGCTCGAATTGGCTGTTGCACGCTGGCGGCCCTTGCTGACGAGCGGTTGATGCCGCGCAAGACCACTTGTGACCCGCCCGATGAAAGTGCCCTGATGCTGACAATAATGCGCCAATGGTTCAGCCGCTTCCTGCGTCGGCGGCAGCGACTCAGACATTTCGGGCGCCATCTGTTCGCTGATGCACTGGCCAGGCAAGGGCCGGCGCAGCCAGCAGCGCCGCAGTTGGCGCTTGAATTGCAGCGTGCGTCCGAGGAAACCCCGGATGCAGCGATCGCGAGAAGTCGCTCACATGCCGACGGCTTGACCCAGGCCGAAGCCCGCAAGCGACTGGCCCGCATCGGACCCAACGAGGTCGAGCATGAAAAGCCGCTGCCGGCCTGGCTGCATCTCTGGCTTTGCTACAAGAACCCGTTCAACCTGCTGCTCAGCGCGCTGGCATTGCTGTCCTTCCTGAGCGAAGACGCCAAGGCTACGGTCGTGATCGGCTGCATGGTCGGGCTGAGTACCGTCATCCGCTTCGTCCAGGAAGGCCGCTCGCACCGGGCGGCAGAAAGTCTGAAAGCAATGGTCGGCAACCGGGCCACGGTGATACGGCGTACAGCCGGCGCCGACCAAGGCTCGTCAGCGCCCATGGACCTTCCGCTGCGCGAGTTGGTACCGGGCGACCTGGTGGCGCTGTCGGCGGGCGACATGATTCCGGCTGACTGTCGCTTGCTGAGTGCGCGGGGCTTGCATATCGCCCAGTCCGCATTGACCGGTGAATCGCTGCCGGTGGAGAAGTTCGCGCTGACGATCCGGCATCAGGACAAGGCGGCTACAGACGGTCCGCTGGAGAGGAGCAATCTGGTTTTCATGGGCACCAACGTGGTCTCGGGAACGGCCACGGCGCTGGTGCTGGTCACCGGAAGCCACAGCTATTTCGGTTCACTGGCATCGAGCGCCATGGCCAGCGACCCGGAGCCGAATGCGTTTCAGACCGGGGTCAACAGCGTCAGCTGGCTGCTGATCCGCTTCGCGCTGGTGATGGTGCCGATCGTGCTGCTGGTGAATGGGTTCACCAAGGGCGACTGGATCGAGGCTTCGCTGTTTGCGCTGTCGGTCGCGGTCGGGCTGACGCCGGAAATGCTGCCGATGGTGGTGACAACGACGCTGGCCAAAGGGGCGGTACTGTTGTCGCGCAAGAAGGTCGTCGTCAAACGACTCGACGCGATCCAGAACTTCGGTGCGATGGACATGCTTTGCACTGACAAGACCGGCACGCTGACTCAGGACAAGATTGCGCTGGCGCTGCATGCGGACATCTTCGGCATGCCCTCCGACGAGGTATTGAACTTCGCCTACCTGAACAGCCATTACCAGACCGGCTTGAAGAACCTGCTCGACCATGCGGTGCTCGAACATGTCGAGCTTGCCACCTTGCTCAAGCTCGAGCAGGACTATGCCAAGGTCGATGAGATTCCGTTCGACTTCGAGCGCCGGCGCATGTCGGTCGTGGTGTCCGCGCCCGATCAGCAGCATCAACTGATCTGCAAGGGCGCGGTGGAAGAGGTGTTGGCGGCATGCACGCAGGCGCGTATCGCCAGCCAGCACGGTGCTGAAGACCTGCCGCTCGACGCCCCGCTGTTGGCTCGCGTCGAGCAAGTCACGCGGGACTTGAACCAGCAGGGTTTGCGCGTGGTTGCCGTCGCGATGAAGTCGCTGCCGGCGGAGCAGAGCCGCTACTCGGTGGCCGACGAGACCGGCTTGACCTTGATCGGCTATATCGCCTTCCTCGACCCACCAAAGGACTCGGCGGCACCTGCGCTGAAGGCGCTGGCGGCGCACGGCATCCGGGTCAAGGTGCTGACCGGTGACAACGAGTTGGTCACCGCGCGGGTCTGCCGCGATGTCGGCTTGGCGGTGCGCGGCGCGTTGCTGGGCGCACAGGTCGAGCAGATGGATGATGCGGCGCTGGCGTTGGCGGTCGAAAACAACGACGTTTTTGCCAAGCTGGCGCCGCTGCACAAGGAGCGTGTCGTGCGCGCCTTGCGGGCCAATGGCCATGTCGTCGGCTTCATGGGCGACGGCATCAACGACGCGCCGGCGCTGCGCGCCGCCGACATCGGCATCTCGGTCGATACGGCGGTCGACATCGCCAAGGAAGCCGCCGACATCATCCTGCTCGAGAAAAGCCTGCTGGTGCTCGACGAAGGCGTGGTCGAAGGCCGCCGCACCTTCTGCAATATGTTGAAGTACATCCGTATGACGGCGAGCAGCAATTTCGGCAATGTGCTGTCGGTGCTGGTGGCGAGCGCATTTTTGCCCTTTTTACCGATGCTGCCGCTGCAGTTGTTGCTGCAAAACCTGCTTTATGACATCTCCCAGACCGGCATCCCTTTCGATCAGGTTGACACCGAACTGGTCAGCAAGCCGCTCAAATGGAACCCCGCTGACATCGGCCGTTTCATGCTGTTTTTCGGCCCGATCAGCTCGCTCTTTGACCTCGCCACTTTTGCCCTGATGTGGTCGGTTTTTGGTGCCAACAATCTGGCCAACCAAGCGCTTTTCCAGAGCGGCTGGTTCGTCGTCGGCCTGCTGACGCAGACGCTGGTCGTGCAGATGTTGCGCACACCAAAGCTGCCCTTGATT
>CANFIC010000051.1 GCA_947446685.1 Burkholderiales bacterium | reverse complement strand
GGCAGATCGCGCAAGCTCAGGCTAGCGCGTACGCCGAAGGCCTGCGCCAGCCGCGCGCGGCTGTTGCCCAGGCCCAGCCCTTCCTGCCAGTCGGGCGGCAGGCCGACGCCGCTGTCCTGCACGCGCAGCCGCCAGCCGGGCCCGTCGTCAGCGCTGCATGGCTGCAGTTGTAGCAGCAACTCGCCGCCGCTGAGCGAGGGCGCGATGCCATGTTCGAGCGCGTTCTCAACCAGACTCAGCACGATGCCCGGCGGCAGCTCGGCGGCCGTAGCGCAAGCAGAGTCGACGTCAATCCGGTAGCGCAGCCGCTCGCCCCAGCGCGCCTGCATCACCTGCAGATACTGCTCGACCAGCCCCAGCTCGACGGCCAGACTGACGCGCGGCCGCAGCATCAGCTCGGCCGAGCCGCGCAGAAAGCCGGTCAGCGCGCGCAGCAGGCCGCTGGCGCGGGCGTCGCCGCTGTCCACCCAATGCTGGACCGCTGACAGGGTGTTGAAGATGAAATGCGGCTGGATCTGCGCCTGCAGCAGGCGCAGCCGTGCTTCGCTGGCCTCGCGGGCCATGCGCTCGCGGTCCTCGGCGTCGCGCAGTCGCTGCAATTCCTGCTGCATCCGGTAGCGCCGCGCGCTGGCGGTGATCCACATCATCAAAGCCAGCACCACGCAGAGCAGCAGCACCGCCGGCACCACGACCTGCGCGAACTTGAACACCTCCTGCGGCAGGTCGGCCCAGGCGCCAAAGCCCTTCTTGGCCAGCCGGGCGGTCACCCAGCCGATCAGCGCACCGAAGTTGCCGCCGGCGAACAGCAGCAGCAGATTCTTCGGCCAGCTGCTGCCGCGCCCCACCGTCTCGGGCCGCAGCCAGGCTACGAGCGACACGAACAACAGCGCAATCACCAGCACCAGGCTGATCAGCCAGGCCGCCAGCCAGCCGACGCCGCTGGCATGCAGCCCGCTGGCCGCGCCGCCGGTGCCCATCAGCAGGCCGAGCCAGAACCCGGCGCCGGCACGGCTGTACAAGAACTGATCAAGGCTGCGCGCCTGCGCCTGCAGCTCGGGCGGCATGCGCAGGTAATGCGGCTCGGCCCAGTTGAAATACCAGCGCTGGAAGGCGTTGCGTGCCGCTTGAACTGGCTGAGGGGGAAGGTGAGATGAGTTCATGCGCCGCAGTTTAGGCAGCCTGATGGCAGCCCCGGCAGGCTTTGCGGCGGGCTGCGGCAGCGGCGCCATCAGTGGCAGCCGGCTCAGGCGAACAGCGCGCCGCCGACAAACACCTTCAGCTCACCCGGCGCGAAGGCGGTCCAGGGTTCGTCGCGGGTCAGCGGCTCGGTCGCGATGATGGCGACCCGGTCCTGGGCGGTGGTCTGCGAGGCGAGGTCGAAGCTGAGGTCTTCGTCTTGCAATTGCACGCGGCCAAAGGGATGGCGGCGTTGCAGGTAAAAGAGTTTGGTGCTGGCATGGGCCCAGAGCGCCTGGCCGTTCGACAGCAGCATATTGAAGGTGCCATGGCGCGCCAGTTCAGGCATCAGTTCGGCCAGCGTCCGGCTCAGCTCGGCGATGCTGGGCATGTCGAAATGGGCCTTGGCCAGCTCCTGCATCAGCCAGCAAAAGGCGCGCTCGCTGTCGGTCTGGCCGACCGGCCTGAAAGCCGCATGCAGGCGCGGCTGGAAATCCAGCAGGTTGCCGTTGTGGGCGAAGACCCAGTAGCGGCCCCACAACTCGCGCTGGAACGGATGGGTGTTTTCCAGCGAAACCAACCCTTGGGTAGCTTTGCGGATATGGGCGATGACGTTGTCGCTCTTGATCGGATAGTCCTGCACCAGCTTGGCCAGCGGTGAGCTGCGGGCGCTGTGGTGATCGACGAAATGGCGCAGGCCGCGACCTTCGAAGAAGGCGATGCCGAAGCCGTCTTTGTGTTCGACGGCGCGGTTGGCCAGCCCGGTGAAGCTGAACATCACATCGGTCGGCGTATTGGCATTCATGCCGAGGAGTTGGCACATCGTTCGAGCTTATTCGAAGAAAAGGCGGCGCAAGCCTTTCAGACTGAATAAATTGCCAGGATTGCTGGTCTCGTTCAATATGCCGCTCATCCGCTGCAATAAGCGCGGGCTGCGCCTGGCGCGCCAGATCAGCAGGTCGACCAGCCAGGGATGGGCGTTGACCTGATTGGCGTGCTCATACAGATCGAACTTGGGCTTCAAGGCGCTGAGCCCGGCCTCATAAGTCATGCGCAGCGCTTGCTCGGGCCATGTTTTATTGATGCCTTCGAGCAGGGCCTCGGCCGCCAGCATGCCGGTCTGCATCGCTTTGCCGATGCCTTCGCCGGTGAATGAATAAGTGCTGCCCGCGGCCTCGCCGGTCACCAGCATGCCCGGCCGCGACCAGCGCGCCCCGCTCAAACTAAAACGCAAGGGCGCGCCTTTGAGCTCGCCGAGCAGTTCGCCTTCGCGCATCAACTCGGCGGCTGGCGCATAGCTGGCGACGAAAGCATCGAAGATCTTGCGCAGGTTCAGCGGTTTCTTGCTGCCATGGCCATCGATTGAGCTGTGGCTGTCGGTGACGCCGACGCCGATATTGAAGCAGCCGTCGGGCAAGGGAAAAATCCAGCCATAGCCGGGCCGCATTTCGCGGCCCCAGATTATTTCGAGTGCCTTGATCCGGCCAACCATGGCCGGCGCGCGCACATAGCCGCGCAGCGCGATGCCGCTGGGCGTATGGCGCTCGCACAAACCGGCGGCGGTCAAGGGCGCAGGTGCCGCGCCGGTCGCCAGCACCACCCAGTCGGCGCGAATCTCGAGCAAACGCTCACCCTGCCTGACCCGCGCGCCGATGACGCGGCCCTGTGGGTCTTCCATCGGCTGTTCGAATTTCGCCGGGGCGAGAAACCTGGCGCCGGCATCCTGCGCGCCCTGGCACAGCAAGTCATCGAGCACGCGGCGTGGTAGCACCGCAAGATTGCCGGGCACATCGATGCGGCCCCCACGCGGCCCGATGCAGCCGACATGGGCGACCGGCTGGGCCAGCGCCAGCACCTGCTCGAGCAGACCCAGGCGCGCCAGCGCCACATGGGCGTCGGGGATCAGCGCATCGCCGCAGACCTTGTCGCGACCTTGGGGCTGCTGGTCCAGCAGCAGCGTATCGACGCCAGCCTGGGCCAGCAATCTTGCACAGGCGCTGCCCGCCGGGCCGGCGCCGACCACCAGTACCGTGCAATGCAAGGATGTCGAAGGTAGATCGGACCTTGCTGCGTTGCTGGGCATGGGGGATTCGGTCATGGGAAGCCGATTCTCGCTGAAAGACATAGCCTCGGACCCTTGGTTAAACTGTGCTGCGATGAATCCTGCACATGCCCAATTGCTCCGAGAAGGCCTGCTGTTGCAGCAGCGCGGCCGCAGCGCTGAGGCAGAGGTCATTTTTCGCAAGCTGCTCAAGCAGGATCCGCAGCAGGCCGATGGCTGGCGCTTGCTGGGGCTGATCGAATTGGCGCGCGGCGACTTGCTCGCTGCCGGGCAATCTCTGGGGCATTCGCTGCGCTTGCGTGCCGACCATCCGCAAGCCTGGCATGGACTGGGCGAAGTCCATGAAGAATCGGGCCGCCCGGCCGATGCCGAGGCCTGCTACCGCCGCGCCGGCGAATTGAAGCCGGATTGGGCCGAGGCGCATTACAACCAGGCCCGGATGCTGCACCGGCTTGGCCAGCTCGAAGCAGCCCGCCAGCCTTTGCAGCTTTGTCTGCGCTTCAAGCCCGCCATGGTGGGCGCCTGGCAGTTGCAGGCGATGCTGGAGCAGGCCGCGGGCGCAATGGATGCCGCCTTGCTGAGCCTTGACCGGGCGCTGCAACTGGCACCCGGTCGGGCGGCTCTGCATCACAACCGCGCGGTGGTGCTGCAATGCAGCCATCAGCATGCCCTGGCGCTGCAAGCGCATGAGCAGGCCCAGGCGCTGGGGCTCGATATGGCCGATGCGCATTACAACCATGGCAACACCTTGTTCAGCCTGGGTCAGCCGGCCGCCGCAGCTGCCGCATATCGCAAGGCCCTGGCACGCGACCCGCAACATGCGCTGGCCCAATATGACCTGGCAAAACTGCGCTGGAGTCAGGGTGAGGCCGATTTTCTCGGCGAACTCGAAGCGGCTGAACAAGCGGCGCCGCAGTCGGCTATTCCCTGCGGCATCAAGGCCGGGCTGCTGCTGAAAGCCGAGCGCTACCAGGATGCTGCCGCCGCCTTTGAGCGCGCCTGCCTGCTGGCACCACAGGTGGCAGCTTATTTCGACGGCTTCGGGCAGGCGCTCTGTCAGCTGGGCCAGTTTGATGCGGCTTTGCAAGCCCATCAGCAAGCGCTGACCCTGTCGCCCAGGGATGCGACTTTGCATTGCCATCAGGCGCGTTGTCTGCTGGCGGCCGGATTTGCGCAGCAGGCCGCGGCCGCGGCCGGGCAGGCCGTAATTCTGGCGCCCGATGATCAGCAGGCCTGGGCGCTGCTGGGGCTGGCCTGGCGTTTGCTGGGTGACCCGCGCGAGGCCTTGTTGAACGACTACGCGCGCTTGGTGCGGGTGTTTGACTTGCCGGCCCCACCGGAATTTGCCGATATGGCTTGCTTCAATGAAGCTTTGAGCGCCGAGCTGACTGCGTTGCATACCGACCGGGAAGCCCCGGTGGACCAGACCCTGCGCCATGGCACGCAGACCCGGGACAATCTGCTCGATCAGGGCCGGCCCATGGTCGACAGGCTGAAACCCCTGCTCGGACAGGCCATCGATCAGTACATCGAAGAGTTGCCGACAGACGCCGACCATCCATTCCTGCGCCGGCGCAGCCAGGCCTGGCAGTTCACCGATTCCTGGTCGTCCAGGCTGCGCAGCAGCGGCTTTCACACCAACCATGTGCATGGTCATGGCTGGATCAGCGCCTGCTATTACGTGGCGGTGCCGCCTGCGGTCGACGATGCCGTGAGCAAAGCCGGTTGGCTCAAGTTCGGCGAGCCCGACCTGGCGTTGGGCCTGGACGCAGCAAGGTCGGTGCAGCCGCGGCCCGGCAGGCTGGTGCTGTTTCCATCCTGCTTCTGGCATGGCACCCTGCCCTTCAGCGACGAACAAACCCGGCTGACGATCGCCTTCGACATCAAGCCGCTGATGAGGTGAACAATTCCACAGGATTCTGTGGTGCCAGAACAACGCCGAGCCCCGATTGCGGCGGCATCACGGAACATCGGTGCCGTCTCCAGTAGTTAAACTCTTGGTTGGAATTAATTTCATTAAAAAGACACAATCATGTGTTTTTTTACGTTTAAAAGACTTTTGTCAACATAGTCAGCTTTAAGAGGTATTCATGTTCAAACGCAATGCAATCAATATCGCCGTACTGGCGACGCTCAGCGCGGCCTTCGCGGGCCAGGCTTTCGGCCAGGTCACCGATAAACTCGAGCGCATCGAGGTCACCGGCTCGCGCATCAAGACAATCGACAACACGTCGAGCAGCCCGATCGTTTCGGTCGGCAAAGAAGACATCAACACGACCCAGCCGGTCGCGGTCGAAGAGCTGGTCCGTGGCCTGCCTTCCTCCTACCCGGCGATCGGCCCGAACCTCAATAACGGATCGAACGGCACCGCTTCGATCGACCTGCGCGGCCTGGGCAGCAACCGGACCCTGGTCCTGATCAATGGCAAGCGCTTCGTGCCTGCGACCCTCGGCGGCGTCGTCGATACCAACAATGTGCCGGTTTCCCTGCTCGAGCGCGTCGACCTGGTGACTGGCGGCGCTTCCGCCGTGTACGGTGCCGATGCGGTGTCGGGCGTGGTCAATTTCGTCACCAAACGCAACTTCACCGGTGTTGAAGCCACCACGCTTTACAGCGTCTCCGAAACCGGCGATGCTGCGCGCCGCAAGAACGACCTGACGATGGGCGCGAACCTGGCCGATGGCCGCGGCAACGTCGTGCTGCATGTCGGCACGACCCGCACCGATCCGCTCAAGCTGGGTCAGCGCGATTACGCCGCTACGACGATCAGCAGTTCCACTGGCTTGCCTGGCGGTTATTCGTCCACTGCGGTGCCAGCGATCTGGGGTGGCATGCCTGCGGTGCTCCCCGGGACAACGACTCCGGCCCTTCCCGGCAATCGCGTGATCGATGCGACCACCGGTCTGCTGCGCTCGGCAGTCACTTCAGGCCCGCCTGATGGCTACAACACCAACCCGCCGAACTACTTCGAGACCCCGTTGACCCGCACTCAGGTCACGGCCTTGGGTCATTTCCGCATCAGTGACAGCGCTGAGGCTTATGCCGAGATCTTCCACACCCGCAGCAACGTCACGCTGAACCTGGCCCCATCGGGCACCTTCGGCGCGTCGCTGTCCATCCCGATCGGCAACCCCTACTTGACCAGCGCAGTGCGTAATCAGCTCTGCGCGGCTTATGGCATTACCGAGGCCAACTGCGTTGCCGGCAATGCGACCGAAGTCAGGGCCAATATCTCGCGCCGTTTCGTCGAGGCCGGCCCGCGGATTTACAACTACGACAACACCACCACCCAGTACACAGCAGGTCTGCGCGGTGACATCCCGGTGCTCAGCAGCTGGAGCTATGACGCCTATTACCAGTCCGGCAGGTCCGATCAGTTGTACACAACGTCGAATGGCTTCTCGGCCAGCAAGCTGCAGCAAGCGGTGCGTGCGACCAGCACCACGGCCTGCACGGTCACGACCGGCGGTTGCGTGCCTGTCAATCTGTTCGGTGCAGCCGGAACGATCAGCGCGCCGATGCTGGCCTTCCTGAGCACACCGACCTTCGGTACCACATTGGTCCAGCAGAACATCATTGCCGGCTCGGCCAACGGTGAAGTCGGCATCATCAAGAGCCCGCTGGCCAAGGCCCCGATGAGCCTGGCCCTGGGTTATGAAAACCGCAAGGTCTTCGGTGCCAACAAGTCCGACGCGGTGATCCAGACTGCGGGCGAATTGCTCGGCAGCGGCTCGCCAACGCCTGACCGCAGCGGCGAACTCAAGTTCAACGAGCTCTATATGGAGGCGAACCTGCCGTTGGTGCAGAACCGTCCGCTGGTGTACGCGCTTAACCTTGAAGGCGGCTACCGCGAGACCCAGTTCTCGACCTCGGGCGGCGCCAGCCAGACCTATGGCAGCTGGAAGGCCGGTATGGACTGGACACCTGTCAAGGGCCTGCGTTTCCGTGGCGAGCAGCAGCGCGCCACCCGGGCACCGAACATCAATGAGCTCTACGCACCGGTCGTTACCGGCCTGGCGACATTGGCGGTTGACCCTTGCCAGAGCACCAAGATCGTCACGGCTGATGCAGGCAAGGCGGGCACTTTGACGGCGCTTTGCCAGAGCACAGGCGTCCCGGCCAGCCAGATCGGCTTCGTCCCTTCTCCATCGGCCAACCAGGTCAACAACACTGGCGGCGGCAACCCGAACCTCGGGCCTGAGAAGGCTGACACGACGACTTTCGGCGTTGTCTGGGAACCGGCATTTGCCGACAACCTGTCCTTGAGTCTCGATTTCTGGCAGATCAAGGTCAACAGCGCGGTGTCGAGCGCGACAGCTGGGCAGGTGGTCAGCGGTTGCTATGACCCGACGCTGAACCCTGGCTACACCAACAACGCTTTCTGCCAGGCTATCCAGCGTGACGCCGGTACCGGCACTTTGGGCGGTACGGGTGTCAAGGGCGTGAGCACACAGTCGTCGAACCTGGGCGCGCTGGACTTCTCCGGCATCGACGTCGGTGCGACTTATCGCCTGCCTTTGAAGCTGATCGGCGCGCCGAACATGGGTCGGGTCGATTTCGGCCTGCAACTGAGCTACCTGCAAAAGGCCGACTTCAAGTCGCTGCCGACCGTGGCGACGCTGCAGCAGGCCGGGCATTACGGTATTGACGTCGGTACGCCGTACACCAAGAACCGTTTCAGCCAGCGCACGACCTGGAACGTAGGCGCCTTCTCGCTGGGTTACAACTGGCGCTATATCGGCGAATCGACGGTGCAGCTCGGCTCGGAAGCCCTTTATCTGCCGCAGAACATCACGCTCAAGGCCGTCAACTACTTTGACCTGAATGCTTCATGGCAGGCCATGAAGACGTTCAAGTTGTCGGTGACGATCAACAACGCCTTAGACAAGGCACCGCCGATCATTGGCACCGGCATCAGCGGAAGCATGAACGTTGGCAATACCTTCCCGGCTGTTTACGACGTCATCGGTCGTCGTTACACGTTCACCGCACAGGCGAACTTCTAAACCGGACCAGGGTTGCATCACCAAGCGGGCCTGCGGGCCCGCTTTTTTTTCGTCTGCCGGGCCTTTGATACTGTCTGCGGTTCTGGCCGGGCCGAGTCAAAAACAGCTTGCTTGGTGACGGTTGTATTTCGGCGATGTAAATTTTTCCGGAAAAATGTTGTCCGCAGACAACTAAAAACTCTCATTTTTGACGGTTTACAGCTTGTCGCGATTTTCATCTGACTCACTGAAACGTCACACACTTTTCTGAGTATCGAATATTTCCAAGGGGAATTCATACGCTTTATTGTTAATTATCTTGATTTTTACAACGAATTTATTTACTCAAAAAAACGCAATAAGGGTAAAGCCTGACAAGCAGATCAAAGGCTCAATTGATCGAGCTGAGGACAATGACGGTTCAAACCATCGAGCCGGGCGAGTTGATTGAGCCCGGAAACACCAATGGACACAGTCCGTTGGGTCGATTTACCTATTTGGAGAATTCATGCATCAACGCACCAAAATTTCAATCGCGGCAATGCTGACCCTGGGAGGCCTTGTCGGCCTGGCTCAGGCGCAGACGCAAAGCCTGGAGCGAGTCGAAGTCACCGGATCACGGATCCGCCAGATCGACGTTGAAACCGCTCAGCCGATCCTCAAGATGACCCAGGAAGAGATCCAGAAGAGTGGTCTGGTCACCGTCGGCGACATCATCAATTCAATGACCGCAGCCGGTACACCGGCTTTCAGCAAGGGTTCGGTGCTGACTTCGAACCGCGAGCAGGGCGGGCAGTACATCAACCTGCGCAACCTCGGCTCCCAGCGCCTGCTGGTGCTGGTCAACGGCAAGCGCTGGACCACCACCGTCGGCGGCTATACCGACTTGTCGACCGTGCCTTCGGCAATGATCGAGCGGATCGAAGTGCTGAAAGACGGCGCCTCGGCGATCTATGGCTCTGACGCCATCGCCGGCGTGGTCAACATCATCCTGAAGAGGACGATGGAAGGCGGCTATGCCAGCGCCTATATGGGCCAGAATGACCTGGGTGACGGCAAGACCGAGGATTACAACTTCTCCTATGGCGCTGGCAATGAAAAGGCCTCGCTGATGTTCGGTCTGACCCACAGCAAGGTGGAACCGGTCTGGTCCAACGCCCGTCCGATCACCTCTTACACCTATGGCCCCGACCATGCGACCGCCGCCTTGGGCGCCGGCCCCTGGGGCCGGCTTAGAAATGTCAGTGCAAGTGGTGCCGCTACCGGTGTCAACCTTTACCTGAACCATACTGGCAGCTATGACGGCGTTGGCGTTGGCCAGGCATCGCGCAATCCGGCCAGCTATCACACCTATCTTGGTGCGCCGGAAGATACCTTCAACCCGACCAGCCAGATGATGTTCCAGTCGCCGACGCAGTTGACGTCGGTGTTCACCAAGGGGTCGATCGAGTTGCCGGCCAATATGCGGGTCTCGACGACGGCGATGTATGCCGAACGTGGATCGGTCCGGCAGATCGCCGGCTATCCGGTGAACAGCCTGGTGCAGTCGAAATACCCGATCTACATCGATAAGGACAGCTACTTCAACCCATATGGCAACCAGGTTGCCGGTGCTGGCTTGGGCAAGGATATGTTCTTCTATCGCCGCGTGATCGAAGTGCCACGCATTACCGACAACCAGAACAAGACCTTCCACGTCGACGCTGCCCTCGAGGGCGATTTGACCTTGGGCGGCATGCCATGGAACTGGAGCACCGGGGTCAACTACAGCCGGGTCAGCGGCACTTTTGTCAGCACCGGCAACTTGAACCTGCTGAACCTGAAAAAGGCCGTCGGCCCATCGTTCATGAACGCCAATGGCATCGTCCAATGCGGCACCGCAGCGGTGCCGATCGCGCTGGCTGAATGCACGCCATTCGACATTGCCGGCGGTCCTTCGGCATCGAACAAGACCGCGCTCGACTATGTGATGTCGACCGGCCAGGGCAGCTATGGCAGCACGATCAAGAGCCTGACGGCCGATGTTTCGGGTGAGCTGTACAAGCTGCCAGCCGGTGCCATCGGCCTGGCGGCTGGCTTCGAAAAGCGCGATATCAGCGGCTTCGACATGCCAGGGCAGTTCGAGCAGTCGGGCTTCTCGACCGATCTGGCAGCCAATGCGACCGTCGGTGGCTATTCGGTCAAGGAGGCTTATGCCGAATTGAACGTGCCTTTGCTGAAAGCCATGCGCTTCGCTGAAATGCTGAGCGTCAACGTGGCCACGCGTGCTTCGGACTACAGCAACTTCGGCAAGACGACCAACAGCAAAGCCAGCTTCATGTGGAAACCGGTCAAGGATGTGCTGACCCGGGGCACTTATGCCGAAGGCTTCCGCGCACCGACATTGGGTGACACATTCGGCGGGGGTTCGCAGTCTTATGACTCGTACCTCGACCCATGCGACAGCGTCAATGGCGCTGCTGCCAGGGACGCAGCGATCAAGGCTCGTTGTACCGCTGCCGGCGTGCCGGTGGCCTACCGCCAGTTGACTCAGGCTGGCTTGCCAGTGAGCTCGGGCGGCGGTCAGAGCACAGTGCCCTTCATGGCCGGTGCAGGCAATTCGACCTTGACGCCTGAAACTGCCAAGACCAAGACCCTGGGGATGGTGTTCAGCCCCTCGGCCATGCCTGGCTTGACCGCATCGCTCGACTGGTACCGGATCAGCGTCGACAACCGCATCACTGCGGTGTCGGCGGGTTATATCCTGGGCCAATGCTATTCGTCCGGCGTGCAGTCGTTCTGCGACAAGCTCAAGCGTGATCCGATCACCGGTATGGTCAGCAGCCTGGCGCGCGGTAACGCGAACCTGGGTCAACTGCTGACTGAAGGCGTCGACATCGGCTTGAACTACAAGATGCCGACAACGGCTTTTGGCCAGTTCGGCATCCGCTCCGAAACCACCTATGTCAACAACTACAAGGTCAAGAGCACGGCGACCTCGGATTGGGTTGACTATGCGGGTGACTATGGCACTTATCGCGTCAAGTCCAATGTCGGCCTCGACTGGAAGCGCGGCGACTGGTCTGCCACATTGGCAACGCGCTATTACGGCGCCGTGAAGACCAGCTGCTGGGATACTGCCGATCTGGCGACCTGCAATCATGCGACCGATCTGTGGCATGGCACTCCTGGTTACGAGGAGAAGGCCGCGATGATCTACAACGACCTGAGCGTCGGTTACACGACACCGTGGAAAGGCAAGATCCTGGTCGGCGCGAACAACGTCTTCAACAAGAAGCCGCGGATCGTTTATGACGCGAGCAGCAACCTCGGCGGTACTTCGTCGGCGGCTGCGGTCGATCCTGACATGCCGATCGATCGTTACGTCTTCGTCCGCTACAGTCAGACTTTCTGATCCTGATGCCGGCCCGCACAGGGCCGGCCTGATGCAAGACTCGACCCGCCCGGCTGCTGCCCGGCGGGTTTTTTAACAAGAGGAAGCAGCATGTTGTTGAATGTTCCTGCGCTGTGGCGCGGCCTTGTGGTCTCGGCCCTGGCCCTGACGGCAAGCAATCTGGTGCTGGCCCAAATCCCGGCCAAGCCGCCGGCGATTGCCGATTTCTTCCGCACTTCGGGCTTCAGCTCGCCGCGTCTGTCGCCCGATGGCGGTCGTCTGGCCGCCATCATCAGCGGCGGTGGCGGTGAAGGGGTCAAGCTGGCGGTTTTCAACCTGGCCGATCTCAAGTCATCCAAGGTGGTGGCGTCATTTTCCGATGTGCAGATCGCCAATGCCCAATGGGTCAATGACAAGCGGCTGGTCTTCACCGTCAGCCGGCCCGCCGGCACCGAAGGCATCGGCCCGGGCCTGTGGAGCGTCGACAGCGAGGGTCAGGATCTGCGCCAGCTGATCAGCCCGGAAGCCAGTTTCATTGCCGACAGCAAGATCCAGCAAAGCCGCATGCTGGCCTGGACCTGGAGCTTGCGCAATACATTGGACGATGGCAGCGACGATGTGATCGTCCAGAACGTCACCATCGATACCTCCGGCCAGCTCGCCCGTATCGCGCTGGCCAGGCTGAATACGCTGACTTCCGAGCGCAGCGCGCTGGGCGAAGACGCGCCGCCCGGGGTGAAGGGCTGGGTGCTCGACCGCCAAGGGCAGCCGCAATGGGCCACGACTTATGCCGGCGGTCGCATCACCGTCCATCGCCGGCTCGACAACAAGCAGGGCTGGCAGGCCTGGGACGAAGGTCCGCTGGTCACCGGGCTGACGGCGACGCCGGTCTGGGTCGGACCCGAGCGCGAGGTCTACGCGCTGCAGAACCAGACCGCCAAGGCTACGGCCGCCCTGTTCCGCCTCGACCCCGTCACGGGCAAGCCCGAGGCGAATTCGCTGGTGGCCCTGGCCGGCTACGACCTTGAGCCGAACTTTGTCTATGACGCCCAGGCCAAAAGGCTGGCCGGCATCCATTTCGAGACCGATGCGCCGGGTAGCGTCTGGTTCGATGCGGCCATGAAGGCGGCACAAATCGAAGTCGACAAGCAGTTGCCCGCAACGGTCAACATCCTCAATTGCACCCGCTGCACACAGGTGCCGACGGTCTTGGTGACCTCGGTGTCGGACCGCTCACCCGCGACTTTTTACCTCTACAACCGTGATACCAAGGCCTTGACGCTGGTGGCCAGCACCAAGCCCTGGATCGACCCGCGGCAGATGGCCAGACGCGATGTGCAGCAGTTTGCCGCGCGCGACGGCCTGAACATTCCGGTGCAGGTCACCCTGCCCAAACAACCGGCCAAAGGGCCCTGGCCGGCGGTGGTGCTGGTGCATGGCGGCCCGAATGTGCGCGGCAACCATTGGACCTGGGAGCCCAGCGCACAGTTGCTGGCTTCGCGCGGCTATCTGGTGATCGAGCCCGAATACCGCGGCAGCATGGGCTATGGATTCAAGCATTTCCAGGCCGGCTGGAAGCGCTGGGGCCAGGAGATGCAGGATGATGTGACCGATGCGACCCATTGGGCGATCAAGCAGGGCCTAGCCGACCCCAAGCGCATCTGCATCGCCGGTGCCAGCTATGGCGGCTATGCGACGCTGATGGGCCTGATCCGCGAGCATGAGCTTTACAAATGCGGCATCGACTGGGTTGGCGTCACCGACATCGAGATGCTTTACACCGTCAACTGGAGCGATGCCCAGGACATGTCGTTGAAGTTCGGCATGCCGGTGTTGATCGGCGACCCGGTCAAGGACAAGGCGATGATGCAGGCGAATTCGCCGTTGCTGCGCGCTGCCGAGGTCAAACGCCCGCTCTTGATGGCTTATGGCGAAGACGATGTGCGGGTCCCGATGGTGCATGGCACCAAGTTTCGCGATGCGGTGAAACAGACCAATCCCGATGTGGAATGGGTCAACTACATCCGCGAAGGCCATGGTTGGCGGCAGCTGAAAACCAATCTGGACTTCTGGGGCCGGGTCGAACGTTTTCTTGACAAGAACATCGGCGCGGACAAATAACTGCTAAAGCTTGCAGCTGTACTGCCCCGAAGTCCGGACCTGCTGGATGCGCCCGGCGATCTTCAGCGTCTTTTCTTCGACCAGCGTCAGCTGACCCGACTGCTGGTCGAGGTGCCCGTTGATCCAGGCCCCGGCGTTCTTGGCTGAGAAGTTCAACACAGCGCCGTTGCTCGAGTCGACATGGGTCTGGAAGGTTCTGATCAGGACGGTGTCGGAACGCAGATGCAGGTCGACCGAGATCGGATATTCCTTGCGGATCGCCAGCGCCGGGTCATCGTCGACAAAATAGCTGCTCGATGACTCCCGGCCGGCGCAGTCGAATTCCTTGTCCCAATGCTGGCCCGGCTTGCATCCCGACAGGCAGCCAGCGGCCAGCAAGGCGCCCAGCAGCAAATGCGGCCGGCAGGCATGAAAAATGGGAAGGATTCGGTTCGGCATATTGTTTCTTGATCGGGTTGGCTTGCAGTTCATGGTGAGATCTTCCGGCTGCCGAAGGTCTTGCTGATCAGTTCGATATTTTCGCGGCTGTCCCATTGCCTGGCGCCGTAAATTCTGGCCAGCAGCCGGCCGTTGGCATCGACCAGCAAAGTCACCGGCAGACGTGATGCGCCGAGCATATGTTCCAGCAACAAGGCCCGGTCAATGAAATGACTGATGCTTGCATTCGAGCGCTTCAGCCAGGCCTTGGCGGCCGCCGGATCATCGTCAGTCGAAATGCCGATGACGTTGAACGACGGATCACGCCAGGCCAGCCGCTCCAGCGATGCCATCTCCTGCCGGCAAGGCTCGCACCAACTGGCCCAGACATTGATCAGCAGCGGCTTGCCGCGGAAACCCGACAGCTTGCGCTCCGGCCCGTTCAGTCCCTGCAGCGTCGCCTCCCGAAGATTGGCACCGATCTCGACTGCCGGGTCTGGCTTGGCGGCTGCAGGCAGCAGCGTGGCGACCAGCAAGGCCGCAGCGAAAAACTGCTGCCAGCGTTGGACCGCCGGCGGTCCGGCTGGTGGGTCTGCTTTGAATTGAAGGTTTTCTGTCATGACAACAGCAGCCTAACCGATGCAGGCTTGCTGTCCGGGTCGCCGCCTAAAATTGCCGTGATGGACACAAGACAAATGCGCTGCGTGCTGGCGATCGCCGAGGCGGGTAGCCTCACGCGCGCGGCTGAAGGACTCGGGCTGGCGCAGCCGGCCTTGACCCAGACGATCAACCGGCTCGAGCAGGAGCTCGGCGTCAAGTTGTTCCTGCGCTCGCGCCGTGGTGCGACCTTGACCGAGGCGGGCAGCGCGGTCATCGACGACTTGCGTGCCAGCCTGGCGCACAGCGATGCCGCTGCCGAGCGCGCGCGTGCCATGGGTGCGGGCCATGCCGGGCGCCTGACGGTTGGCTTCGTCACCCATGCGATCTATGAAGCGCTGCCAAGGGCATTACGGCGGATGCGCGCCGAGCATCCGCAGTTCGATGTGGTGCTGCGCGAGATGGGCAATGCCGAGCAGGTGGCCGAACTTGAAGGCGGGCGCATCGACGTTGCCCTGCTGCATCCGCCG
>CANFIC010000050.1 GCA_947446685.1 Burkholderiales bacterium | reverse complement strand
CGCGACTGCGTTGACGTACCAAAGCCTCGAGCAACCAGAATTCTTTCATCGTCAAGGGCACCGGCGCGCCATGCCAGACCGCCAAGCGCCCTTCGACATGCAACTCCAAGGGCCCATGCAACAGCGCTGTCTTGGGTTCCGCCTTTGAAGCCCGCCGCAGCAGCGCACGCATCCGCGCCATCAATTCCTGGAAATCACAGGGTTTAAGCATAAAGTCATCAGCACCCCGGTCAAGCAGACTGACGATCATTGCCGTTTGCGATGGGGCTGAAAGCACGATCAGCGGCGTGTTGTCACCGCGGCGGCGCAAGGTCTCCAGCAAGGTAAAACCTTCGACGTCGAGCGGTTTCAATCCCAGCAACAGGCAGTCATAGCCTTGCCTGGCCAGGGCAGTATCGAATTGACCCATCGACTGCACCCAGTCAAGCGCCAGGCCCTGACGGGTCAGCCCAGCCATTGCGGCCGTTCCGGCGGCACGATCTTCTTCAAGCAGCAACGCGCGCATCTCGAACTAGGCCCGCTTGCATTTGAACTGCCCGCCAATCGGCCCTGAGCCGTCGCATCCAGCGCGGCTGTCTCTATTTGATTGCGGCATTGATATTTCCGGTTCTAGCTGCTAGCTGATGCGATCAAGCGTAGCTGCCAGCGAAGGTCCAGACGCAATGCAGGGCTGCGCCCCTGTGCGGAATTTAACGGTGACCAGGCATACGGTCTTTTTTGCTCGCCAAGCCAGCCCCGCAACCTTCTTGCAGGCGCCAGCGGGATGACCCCTCGACTGCGGGTTGGCGTTGCCCGGACCCAGCTTGTCAGTCGCTGGACAAGGTCCCGGCTGACCTTCATTCGCAGGGGGCAGAGCCAATTTTTAAGCTGGCATTCATCTGCGAATTCAACACTACACCCCTAGTTTGATCCCGCAAATCATTGTTTTGAATGATCCGGATCAATCAGAGGGATCAAGCAATGAAATCAAAAATATACCGGCGCCAGCAGACCGGTTTTACCCTGCTCGAGCTGCTGGTCGTGATGGTGATCATCGGATTGCTCGCCAGCATCGTCGCGCCGCAATACTTTGCCCAGATCGGCAAGAGCAACGCCAAGGTCGCCAGAGCACAGATCGAGTCCTTCGGCCAGGCCCTCGATCAGTTTCGCCTCGACGTTGGGCATTACCCGAACAGCGAACAAGGGCTGGCCTCGTTGCGCATGGCGCCGAGCAATCTGCCGCAATGGCGCGGCCCTTATCTGAAACGCGACATTCCCAACGACCCCTGGGGTCAGCCCTATCAATATCTGGCGCCAGGCCAGCATGGTGAATATGACCTGCTGAGCCTGGGCAGCGATGCGCAACCGGGCGGTGAAGGCGAGGCCAGCGATGTCACGTCCTGGTGAACTGGCGCTGCGCAAGCAGACGGCGGCCAAGCCGCTCAGCCCAACTGCTGTGATCGACGAAGAGCGTTTCGCCGAGGACATGAGCTTGATGCTCAACGCCGGACTGTCGCTGATGGAGAGCCTGAAGACGCTGCGTGAACGCGCCGCCGGCAGCGCATCGCACCCCTTGACCGGCGTGATCACCCGACTGACGCAGGGCGAGACGCTATCGCAGGCGATGCAGGGCAGCGCGGCATTTCGGCCGGCCTTGATCGCCTGTGTGCGAGCCAGCGAGATGACCGGTGACATGGTCGCCAGCCTGGCCCGCTATGCCAGCAATGCAGCCCGCTTGCGAGCATTGAAAACCCGCATGGTGTCGGCACTGGTCTATCCGTTGTTGCTGATCAGCGTTGCCGCCTGCGTCGTGGTCTTCTTGCTGGTCTATGTGGTGCCGCGTTTCGCCCTGGTGCTTGAATCGAGCGGGCGCGACATGCCGGCCAGCTCACAAGCGCTGATCAGCATCGGGCGCGCGCTCAATGCGGTGCCGACTTCAGCCTGGCTGGCGCTGCTGGCAATGCTGGTGTGGGGCGGCTACTCGATCTGGGAAGCGGCACGCGAACGCCGGCTCGAGGCCAGCCTGACCGCTTTCGCCGCACGCATCCCCGGCGTGCGCGAGATCGTCCGGGCCTTCGGCCACAGCCAGTTTGCGCGCAGCGGCGCGATGCTGGTGCGCTCAGGCTTGCCGGTGCTCAAAGCCATGGCGATGTGCCGCGAGTTGCTGGTCGGCGCGGATCGCCAGGGCCTTGATCTCGCGCTGGCCAGCGCCTCGGCCGGCGCGCCGCTGGCTGCAGCGATGCATGAACAAAACCTGGTCGACATGCTGGGCATGCGGGTGCTGCGCGTGGCCGAGCAGACCGGTGCGCTCGAACCGGCGCTCGAGCGGCTCGCCGACCTGCATGACCGCGAGCTCGAACGCACGCTCGACCGTGTCGGCCGGCTGATTGAACCCTTGCTGATGCTGGGCATCGGCCTGGTCGTCGGCGGCATCGTGGTGCTGATGTACCTGCCCATCTTTCAACTCGCGGCCAATATCTGATGTCGACCACTGCAACCCACACCGCCATGCCGAGCGCCGGACAGGAAGTCGCCGCCAGCCTGCATCTCCGCCATGCCGCAGCCCGTCAGCTAGACCCTGCCGCCGCAGCCGATCTGGCCAGTTGGTTGTCGCTCAGCAGCGGCATGCCGGTGGCCCGCATGGCCGACTGGCGCACCGAAGATGTCGATGTCGCCTTGATCCCGTTTGCCGAAGGCCAGCGGCTGCAATGCGCGGCCTTGCGCAAGCAGCCGGACCTGGTCGAGATCGTGATCGCCGACCCCTTCGATAGCGGCTTGCGGCTCTGGCTGGAGTCGCGCTTGCGCGCGGCCGGCCACCCCGCCACGCGTTGGTCGGTGGCATTACCCGAAGAGCTGACCGCCTTCTTCAGCCGGCTCGAGCGTGAAATGCGCGCCCTTGACGGCCAGGTCAACGAGCTCAGCGGCATCGGCGATTCGGACAAGGAAGACAAGGTCATCCAGCTCTCGCTGGCCGACATCAGCGCCGATGAAAGCCCGGTCGTGCGCTTCGTCAACAGCACGCTTTACGACGCGCTGAAAGCACGCGCCAGCGACATCCATCTGGAAAGCGGTGCCCGCGGTCTGGCGGTCAAATACCGGCTCGACGGCGTGATGCAGGCGATCACCCGGCCCGAAGGGCGGGAATTCGCCGACCGCGTGATCTCGCGTATCAAGGTGCTGGCTGACCTGGATATTTCGGAGCGTCGGGTACCGCAGGACGGTCGCCTGAAGTTGAGCCTGGGACCGCGCTCGATCGACGTGCGGGTCTCAATCATGCCGAGCTTGCATGGCGAGGACGCGGTGCTGCGCATCCTCGACCGTTACCAGATCGCCGCCGACGAGCGGCTGAGCATCGAGCACCTGAGTTTCGGGCCCGCCGAGGCGCAGTTCATCCGCCGCATGGCGGCCATGCCCTATGGCCTGTTCCTCGTCACCGGGCCAACCGGCAGCGGCAAGACGACGACGCTGTACGGCGTGCTGACCGAGGTGAATACCGGCCTGGACAAGATCATCACGATCGAGGACCCGGTTGAATACCAGGTGCCCGACATCCTGCAGATTCCGGTCAACGAAGCCAAGGGCCTGACCTTTGCACGCGGGCTGCGCTCGATCCTGCGCCATGACCCCGACAAGATCATGGTCGGCGAGATGCGCGACGCCGAGACTGCGCAGATCGCCATCCAGGCGGCACTTACCGGCCACCAGGTGTTTGCCACTGTCCATGCGAACAATGTCTTCGACGTGATCGGGCGTTTGTCGACGATGCAGGTCGATCCCTACAACCTGGTCTCGGCGCTGAACGGCGTGCTGGCCCAGCGGCTGATGCGCCAGGTCTGCAGCGCCTGCAGCCGGCCTTGCAAACCCGCAGCCGCAATGCTGGCCGATTCGAAGCTGCCGGCCGAGGCCGAGGGCTGGAATTTCGTCCGCGGCGCCGGTTGCGCCAATTGCCGCGGCACCGGTTACCGCGGCCGGCGCGCGATTGCCCAGACGCTGGCGATGGATGTCGATCTGCGCAGCCTGATCGCCGAGCGCGCCAGCCCGGCCAAGCTGCGCGCTGCCGCTCGCGAACGCGGCCTGCAAACGCTGCGCGATGCCGCGCTGGCCCTGGTCGCCGTCGGTGTCACCACCCTGGAGGAGGCCAACCGTGTCACTGCGACTGAAGAGTGAATTGCGCCTGCGACTCGGGCCCCAGCATTGCGAGGCAGCGCTGTGGCAGCGCGGCCTGCGCAAACGCTGCATCGCCAGCTTTACCCAATGTGGCAGCGGCGCAAGCCAGCTCGATCAGGCCATCGACGGCTTGGTCGCCGCCGGCCATCAGCTGCCCGATGCGGCAGCGATCAGCATCGACGATGAGTTGCTCTACTTCGCCACAATGCCCGCGGCCGGCAACTGGCAGGAAACCCGCGCCAGCGCGGCCGCCTATTTCGCCGACAGCCTCGGCCTTGAGGGCCTGCTGGTCGAGGTCTGCCTGGCGCCCGGCGGCCGCAACTGGCTGAGCGTGGCGCTCGATGCCGGCTTGGCCGATGGCTGGCGCGCGGCGCTCGATCAGCGCGGCATAGCACTGCGACACCTGCGGGTTGGACTGTTCGAGGATCTGCTGCGCTTGCGCGCCTCCGAATCGCTGCGCGACGGCTCGTTGGTACTGTTGCGCCGCGAGGGGGCGACCTTCGTCTCGATGGCCGCCGGCGCAATCACCGAAATTGCCTGGGAGCGCTGCGAAGTCAAGGATCCCGAGGCCCTGCTGGCGCGAGTGCGCGCGCATTGCGAGCGCCGCTCGCCGCCTGAAGTTGACGGGTTGGCTCGACGGCCGGTGTTCGTCCTGCCCTTCGATCTCGAACAACAGGAAGCGCTGGCGCCCATCGCGGCCCAACAGGCCTGGCGCTTGCTCGCCCTGGCTCAGGTGGGACAGCCGGCATGATCAGCGCCAAGCGTTTGCACGCCGACCTGCAGGTCGACTTCATCCCGCGCCGCCATTGGCCGGCGGCCGGGCTGCTGCTGGCCGTCATCGCCCTGAGCGCGCTGGCCTGGCAGGGCTGGGCCGCGCTGCGCGAGTCGGAGGTGTTGCAACGCCAGCGCGCCGGCCTGGCGCAACTGCAGCGCCAGGCGGGCAAAGCGCTGCAGGATTCAATGCTGCCTGCGGACGTGAAACGCCACCGCCAGATCGACCTCCTCGCCGCCTACCTCGCCACGCCCTGGGACCGCTTGCTGGGGCTGTTTGAACAGCATGCGTCCTTGCAGGTCATCCTGCTGAGGCTTGAATCAGACGCCGCGACCGGTCATGTCGAAATCAGCGGCAGGGCCGCCAGCTCCTGGGTGCTGGCCGACTATGTGATCGCGCTGGAGGCCGACCCGCGCCTGCGCGGCGTGCTGCTGCAGCACCACGAAGCGATGCGCAACGAACCCACCGCGCCGGTCAATTTCAAGCTGTCCGCCAATTGGCGTCAGGCCGCAGGCGTTCAGGCGGTGGCGGTAGCGCCGCTCCAGGCCGAGGTTCAGCCATGAGCCCAGCCATGCAGGAAATCTCGACGGCGCGGGCGCGGGCCAACCAGCTGCGCTGGTGGTGGAGTCGGCGCCTGGGCTGGCTCGGCTGGCTGGCGGCGCTGCTGCTGCTTGCAGCGGCGCTGCTGAAATGGGCTGTGCTGCCTTCGATCGCTTCGGCCCAGCGCGAGCTGCTGCATGGCCAGGTGGCAAGGCTGGATCTGGCGGGCAAGGCCCTCAACAGCGGCCTGGCCCAGCGCGACCCGCGCGACATGTTGCGCCTGTCCTTCCCGCCGGTCAGCCAGCGCGGCGAATCGATCGCCGTCCTGCTCGACCTGCTGCAGCAAGGCCAGGTGGCGGCTGACAGTGCCGATTACCGCGCCGAGGACCTTGAACCCGGACTGGTGCGCTTGCGCATGAGTTTGCCGGTCAGCGGCGCCTATCCGGCGATCCGCAAACTGGCCGGCAGCATCCTCGACGCCCTGCCCTATGCAGCGCTGGACGGCTTGACGCTGGAGCGACCGGCCGCCTCGGGCGAACGCCTCAGCGGGCAAATGCGTTTGAGCCTTTACTTCCGTCAGGAGTCGCCATGAACCGGCGCATGCTCTGGTTGCTCGGCGCGGCCCTGACGCTCTGGTTCTTGCGGGCCGAATTCCTGCCGACGAGCAATGCCGATGCAGCGCGACAGCGCCCAGCCAAGCAAGCAGTGCGGGCTGCGGCTGACGGCGATGTCTGCACGGTGCCAGCGCAATTGCCTGAACGCAGCGCGTTTGCCGCATTCAGCAAGGAGGACCCCTTTCTTGGCCCACGCCCTCCCGCCGCGGCAGCGCCGGCGCCAGTACCGGAATTTGCCGGGCCGCCACTGCGCCCGCCGCCGCCTGCGCCTGCTCCGCCGCCGCGCCTGCCCTACAAATTGGTCGGCGTGATGCGCGAAAAGGATCAGACCGCCAGCGTTTTCCTGACGCATGAGGACCGGCTGATCCAGGCCAGAGCCGGCGACACGCTCGATGGTGGCTACCGGCTGCTGAGCATCGCCTTGCGCGAGCTGACTTTCTTGAATCTGCAGCAGAACCTGACTGTTCGCATGCCCGTCGACGGAGAACCTTCTTGAAGCCTTTCCCCAATGCCAACTTCCGCTGCCGATCAAGCGGGCGCTTCGCCAGCCTGGCATTTCTGACCCTGCTGCTGGGCGGCTGTGCCGCACAGCTTGAGCATGGCCGCGGCCTCGACCTGCTGGAGCAAGGCAAGCTGGCCGAAGGCATCGACAGCCTGCGCCGTGCCAACTCGCTCGAGCCCGACAACGTCCGCTACCGCGTCGACTATCTGAACCAGCGCGGCAGCGCCATCCAGGGCATCGTCGCAGCGGCTGATGCCGAACGCATCGCCGGCAGACTCGATGCCGCCGGACTGCGTCTGCGCGAAGCCGCCCGCATCGAACCGAGCAATGACCGGGTGAAGGCCGGCCTGCAGGCGATCGAGGCCGAACGCCGCCTCGGCGCCCAACTGCTGGCCCTGGACCGTTTGATCCTGTCAAAACAGAACGACCAGGCCGGTGAGCAATTGCGCGTGGCCTTGAAGGAGAGCCCGAAGGATTCGCGCCTGCTGGGCATCAAACTGATGCTGGACGAACGTCTTGCTTCCGAGCGCGAAGCGCGTGAGGAACAACTGGCCGCAAGGGCTGCATTCAAGCGCCCGGTGACGCTGCAATTCCGCGACACGCCGCTGCGCCTGGTGTTCGAAGCGTTGGCCCGCGCCGGCAACATCAATGTGATCGTCGACCGCGAGGTCAAGAGCGAGCTGCGCACCACGATCTTCGTCAAGGACGCATCGATCGAGGACACGCTCGACGTGGTGCTGCTGCAAAACCAGCTCGAAAAACGCATCCTCAACAGCAACACGCTGCTGATCTACCCAGCGACCGCGGCCAAGCAAAAGGAACTGGCCGAACTGAAGATCCGCACCTTTGTCCTCAGCAATGTCGATGTCACCTTCATGGCCGGCATCATCAAGACGATGCTCAAGACCAAGGACCTGGTCACCGACATCAAGACCAACACGCTGGTGATGCGCGACACGCCCGAAGCGGTCGCGCTGGCCGAGCGGCTGGTTGCAGCCAATGACCTGCCCGACGCCGAAGTCATGCTCGAAGTCGAGGTGCTCGAGATTTCGTCCACGCTGGCCAGCGACATCGGCCTGAAACTGCCCAGCTCGTTCTCGCTCAGCACCGGCTCGCTGGCCGCCGATGGAACCGCGCTGACGCTGGGCGCATTGAACAATCTGACCCGCAACGACCTGCTCGTCTCACCGCTGACGGCGACGCTGAATCTGCTGCTGCAGGACGGCGACACCAACATCCTGGCCAGCCCGCGGATCCGCACCCGCAACAAGGAAAAAGCCCATATCCTCGTCGGCGACAAGCTGCCGATCATCACCAACATCATCTCGCCGCAGCAAGCTGGCCAGAACAGCGTCATCACCGGCGCGATCCAATATGTCGATGTCGGCATCAAGCTCGAGGTCGAGCCGCAGGTCTATGCCGATGGCGATGTCGGCATCAAGCTGAATCTGGAAGTCAGCAACGTCAGCGACACCATCCTGACCCAGAGCGGCCGGGCTTACCAGATCGGCACGCGCAGCGCGCAAACGGTGCT
Organism: Burkholderiales bacterium; assembly: GCA_947446685.1. Taxonomy (GTDB): domain Bacteria; phylum Pseudomonadota; class Gammaproteobacteria; order Burkholderiales; family Burkholderiaceae_C; genus Paucibacter_A. The sequence goes on along the minus strand of CANFIC010000050.1, from coordinate 7,253 downwards.
GCGTCTGCACGACGGCGAAACCCAGGTGATGGCCGGCCTGATCAACAACAACGACCGCAAGGCAGCGCAAAAAGTCCCCGGCCTGGGCCAACTGCCGATGCTGGGCCGCCTGTTCTCGGACAACAGCAGCAACAAGACAAGGAGCGAGATCGTCCTGTCGATCACGCCGCGCATCATCCGACCGCAGCCCAAGCCCAGCCCGGCCAATGCCGATGCCTGGTCGGGCAGCGAAAGCAGCTTGCGCGACCACCAGATCCGCCTCGACCCGGTGGCGGTCATCAAGGCGCCGCAGTCAAAGGCTGGCCCCATGCTGGCGGCACCAGCGGTACCAGCTGCGACCGCCATGCCGCAGGCCGCCGCTGTTGCCACCGAAGCAAGCCCCGCCTTGCCCGGCAACTCCTTGATCCAGGCGCGCCCGATGCCGGGAAGAACCATGCTGAGCGCAGCCGAGCCTGCCGAGCCTGCCGAAAGGGTCAAGCCATGATTCAGCGCAACAGACAAGGTGGTTTTACCTTGATGGAACTGGTGGTGACGCTGGCGCTGGTCGGCTTGATGGCGATGCTGGCCGCACCGCTGGCCGAGTTGCAGTTGCAGCGATCCCAAGAGCAGGAGCTGCGCGTCGCCCTGCGCGAGATCCGCAGCGCGCTGGACCGCTACAAAGCCGCTGCCGACCAGGGTCTGATCGAGCGCAAGGTCGGCGACTCCGGCTATCCACCCAACCTCGAGACGTTGGCCAGCGGCGTCATCAACCAGAAGTCGCCGAGTCATCAGCCGATGTTCTTTTTGCGCAGCGTGCCGCGCGACCCGTTTGCCCCGGGACGCAGCAACTGGGGGCTGCGCAGCTACGCCAGCCCGCCGCAAGCGCCCGCAGCCGGCGCCGATGTCTTCGATGTCTACACCGAGTCGACCGCGATCGGTCTGAACGGTCTGCCCTACCGCGACTGGTGAATCGATGAAAAAACCAAACCTCCAACGCGGTTTCACGATGATCGAACTGGTCGTGGTGATGGCCGTGCTCGGTCTGCTCTTGTCGATCGCAATGCCACGCTATCTGGCCTCACTCGAGCGTGGCCGTGAGCAGGTGCTGTCGCACAACCTGGCGCAGTTGCGCGAGGCGATCGACCGGTTCTATGGCGATCGCGGGGCCTATCCGGAACGCCTCGAGGACCTGGTCGAGCGCCGCTATCTGCGCGCCATGCCGCTGAATCCGTTCACGCAAGCGGCCGATTGGCAGCTGATCCCCCCGCCCGCCGGCGCCAAGGGCAGCGTTTATGACATCGCCGAGCCGGCCGAGGCGATCAATGCGCGCGCCCATCTGTCAGACCCCATCGCGCCGCTGGCAGCGACAAGCGCAGACGCACCATGAAGGAGCCGATACAACAAAGCGGCTTCGTGCTGATCGGTCTGCTGGTGGCGCTGACGCTGGCGGCGATTGCGGCAGTACAGACCGGACAGCGGCTCGCCGACTCACGCCGGCAAGCCATGGAAGTCGAATTGCTGTTCGTCGGCGAGCAATACCGCAGCGCGATCCTGTCCTACTGGGGCGGCTCTCCAGGGGTGCGCAGCTGGCCGACAAGGCTAGACGAGCTGCTGGAAGACCGCCGCTTCCCCATGCCGCGCCGCCACCTGCGCAAGCTGTACGACGACCCGCTGGATCCGGGCCAAAACCTGGCCTTGATCAACCAGGGCAGCGCGATCGTCGGGGTCTACAGCCAGGCAGCAGGCCTGCCATTCCGTCAAACCGGTTTCACACCGAAACAGCGCGGTTTCGATGCAGCGCAGCGCTACTCAGACTGGCGTTTCATTGCCGAGGCGCCGGTCAGCCTGCCGCCGCCCACTGCGGCCAGCAGCCCGACCGCACCGGTCAAGGGTATCCCGGCACCAATCCAGAACCTGCGCGGGGCCGTCCGATGACGCCCGGACACAGCAGCCCCGAGGCCTCAACGCAGGGCATCGGTAACGGTTTTTTCAGCAGCGCCTGAACTCGATTCCTCCTCCACCCAAGCCCTTTTTTTACTCACTCATTCACCGATTCGAAACCACAAGGTAACCCATGCGAAATTTTTCAAAATTCGAGATCTGCCCGATTGCCAAGGCTGTCAGCGTGCTGCTGAGCCTGGCCGCTGCAACCACATTGACCCAGGCCGGCCCCGGCTTCGGCGATGCCTATGACCTGAACAATACGCCCTTCATCATCCAGAGCTATTTCGCCAGCAGCCCTGCCGGCACACGCCAATGGACGCCGATCTTGGGCGCCAATGGCCTGCCGATGAACGATGCGACCGGCAAGCCGATGTTGGCGCCCGACAGCTATGACCCGGCCAACCGCATCGCCTATGACGCCAAGGTCAAGCAGTTTTACCCGAATGGCTACCCCGGCACCGGCAAGGCGCTGCGCAAATTCATCGACCCGCTGCCGCTGCTGGGTGCCGCCAATGCCAAGACGATGGCAGACGGCGTGACGCAGAAATACATCCCGGTGGCGCTGCCATCGAAATGGCGTAACCCGCAAGGCTTGCTGACCGGCGACGACTATTACGAGATCGCCGCAATCGAATACACCGACCGCCTGCACAGCGACCTGAAAAAGCCGACCACCTTGCGCGGCTATGTGCAGATCGACCATGAAGCCAGCAATGGCCGCACGCCGCTGCTCGGCAGCAAATCGGTGCCTTTGCTTTATCCGAGCGGCCTGCCGATCATGATCAATGGCAGCGATGCAAACGGCAAGCTGACCGGCTTGCCGGTCGCCGCGCTCGCCTTCGACAACCCGCATTACCTCGGCCCGATCATCCAGGCCAACAAGGACATACCGACGCGGATCAAGTTCCTCAACCTGCTGCCGGTCGGCCGCGCGGTCTCGACCACCGACGCCAACGGCGTGGTGACGGTCAGCGCCCGCAATGGCGATCTGTTCCTGCCGGTCGACCCGTCGATCGTCGGTGCCGGCCTCGGCCAAGACGGCCTGCATACCTATACCCAGAACCGGACCAATATCCATCTGCATGGCGGCGACAGCCCCTGGATCAGCGATGGCGGCCCGCATACCTGGATCACCCCGGCAGGCGAAGCCGATGCCACCAATACTGCCTCGCTGGCGGGAGATGCAACGCTCGACCCGACCTTGCTGGCAGGCTTTCTGCGCGGCCCGGGCGCCTTGAACGTGCCCGACATGAACGAGCCCGGCCCGGGTGCGATGACCTATTACTACCCGAACGGCCAATCGGCACGGATGGAGTGGTACCACGACCACACGGTCGGCATCACCCGCCTGAACGCCTATGCCGGCCTGGCCTCGGCCTATCTGCTGACCGACCCGACCGAGCAGGCGATGATCGCCGCCGGCCAGTTGCCCGGCCCCGACGCGACGATTCCGCTGATCCTGCAAGACAAGTCATTCGTCCCCGACGACATCGCTTTCCAGGATGGACGCTGGAACACCAGCGCCTGGGGCGCACCCGGCGACATGTGGTTCCCCCATGTCTATGAAACCGTGCAGGACCCGGGCCAGGCGACCAATTTCAATTCGGTAGGCCGCTGGCATTGGGGGCCCTGGTTCTGGCCTTCCTACCCGGCGCTTTACAACCTGCCGTCGGGTGCCTACAACGATGTGACGACCACGCCCGAAGCCTGGAATGACACGCCACTGGTCAACGGCGTGGCTTATCCGACCTTGACGGTCGAGCCCAAACCCTACCGCCTACGCCTTCTGAACGCGGCCAATGACCGGACGATGAGCGTCAATATGTTCGTCGCCGACGGCAGCGTCACGACCGACGACGGCCGCAAGAACACCGAGGTCAAGATGGTGCCGGTCAACTCCTGGGTCAACACGGCCTGCGCCGACCCGGCGGCCACGCGCAGCGACGGCGTCTGCACGCCAGCCACCTGGTCGACCGATGTCTATGGCCATAACGGCGGTGTCCCCGACGCCACCACCCAGGGCCCGACGCTGTACCAGATCGCCAACGAAGGCGGCCTGCTGCCCGGCGTTGCGGTGAAGGAACCGACACCAACAGCCTTCTTGCTCGACAAGGGCCGCGCCGCAGTGCTCAACGTCGACTGGGGCGCTTCGGGGCTGACCCTGGGCAACGCCGAACGCGCTGACGTGATCGTCGACTTCTCGGCCTATGCCGGCAAGACCTTGATCGTCTACAACGACTCCGGCGCACCGGTGCCGGCGGCCGATCCACGCAATGAATATTTCACCGGCTATGGCGACAACTCGGCCACCGGCGGATCCGAAGACACGCGGCCGGGCTACGGCCCGAACTCACGCACGATGATGCAAATCGTTGTCGGCACGGCGGTTACCACGCCGGCCTTTGCACTCAATCCGGCCACGCTCGACGCCAATATCAAGACCGCTTACAAGGCCGTGCAGGAAACCCCGGTGGTCGCCCAATCGGCCTACAACGCAGCCCTGGGCACCAGCTGGAACGACAGCAAGGCCTTTGCCTCGATCTTTGACGGGTCGATCAAGAGCCCCGCGTTCAACTTCGTCCCCGGCACGCCGAGCCTGGCGTTCAATGCCTTCCTGATCAACTCACCCGGCTTCGGCTATACAAGACTGCCTTCGGTCACGCTGAGCGGTGGCGGCGGCACCGGCGCCACCGCCAGCGCGGCGATGAAAATCGACAAAGTCAATATCGTCAACGGCGGATCGGGCTACAAGCTTGCACCGATCGTCACCTTGACTTCACTGGCCGGAGGCAGCGGCGCCACCGCGACCGCTGCATTGAATGTCAGCGCCGTGCAGGTGGTCAGCAGTGGCTCGGGCTATAGCGTGCCGCCAACGATCATCTTCAGCAAGCCGCTGGTCCAGACCCTGGTCAACGGCGTACTTGGCTACAACACCGCGACCGGCGTGGCACAGTTGAACAGCAGCGGCGGCATCAGCGGCGTGATCATCACCAACCCAGGCGATGGCTATACCAGCGCACCGAGCGTGCTGGTGACAGGCGCAGCCACTGTGGCTGCCAGGCTGACTTCAAGCAGCAGCATCGCTTCAATCAACCTGGATGTGCCTGATCCGACCAATGCCAACAGTGCTGGCGGCGGCGGCTATGTCGACCTCAGCACGACGGTGTCCGAGCCGAACAATCCGACTCCCGGCATGACGGTCACCATCGGCGCACCGACCAGCGTCGGCGGCGTCACCGCCACCGCCTCCTTGACCGGCAAAATCTTCAACGTCACGCTGAACAATGCCGGCAGCGGTTACACCAGTGCACCGACGGTCAGCTTCGTCAACTCGCCGAATGAACCGGTGTATTCAGCCGCAGCCTCGACCGCCAGCAACTACACGCCTTATGTGACCGTCATCACCAGCGCCACAGCCACCGCTGACACCGCTTACGGCGGCCCCGCACAGGGCAATATCCTGGTCAAGACCAAGGCGATCCAGGAATTGTTCGACGCCACCTATGGCCGTTTGAACGCAACCTTCGGTGTCGAAATCCCCTACACCAGCGCCTTGACGCAAACGACGATCCCGCTCGGCTATGTCGATGCGCCGACCGAGGAGATCTCTGATGGTGAAACGCAGATCTGGAAAATCACCCACAACGGCGTCGACGCCCACCCGATCCACTTCCACTTGGTCAATGTGCAGCTGATCAACCGGGTCGGCTGGGACAATTTTGTCACCCCGCCCGAGCCCAACGAGCTCGGCTGGAAGGAGACAATCAAGATGAGCCCGCTGGAAGACGTCATCGTCGCGGTGCGGGCCAAGAAGCCCAAGCTCGGCGGCTTCGGCTTGCGCAACAGCGTGCGCTTGCTAGACCCGAGCCAGCCTGACGGCGCGATGACCGGCTTCACCCAGATCGACCCCTACACCGGTCTGCCGGCACCGATGGCCAACGCGATCCAGGACTTCGGTTGGGAATATGTCTGGCATTGCCATATCCTCGGCCATGAAGAGAACGACTTCATGCGGCCGATCATCTTCCACGCCAATGAGGCGATACCGCTGGCACCGAGCAATGTGTTCGCGCAGCAAAGCGCGACCGCCTTCAGCATCAACTGGGCCGACAACGCCAGCACCGAATATGCCTACCGGATCGACCGGGCGCCAATCGGCAGCAGCAGCTTTGTGCCGTTCGACAGCACCTTGGCCAATGCGACCCAGTACAGCCATCTCGGCGATGGCGCGGCCTATCAGTACAAGGTGGTGGCCGTCGGGCAGGCCGGCGAAGCCAGCTCGGGCGCAGTCTCGATCACCGTGCCAGCAGCGCCGACCAACCTGACCGCTCCGCCAAGAACGACATCGGCGACCGTGGTGATGAGCTGGAGGGACAACTCGACCAACGAGACCAGCTTCACCGTCAACCGCAGCGCCGACAACGGCCTGACCTGGACCGCGATCGCCACGGTGGCCAGCACCGGTACCGCCATCACCGGCACCGGCATCGTCACCTACAGCGACACCAACGCCCTGATTGGCAGCGCCTACCAATACCAGGTGTTCGCAGTCAACGCCACCGGCACCTCGGCGGCATCGAACACGCTGAGCGTGGCCCAGATCAGCCCGCCGGTCGCGCCGACAGCGCTGACCGCTGCGGTTCGCACCACCTCGGCCACGGTCGTCCTGAACTGGACCGATAACGCGAACAACGAATCGAGTTTCACCGTCAACCGCAGCATCAATGGCGGCTTGACCTGGACCGCGATCGCCTCGATCGCCAGAACCGGGGCGGCCAGCACCGGCGTCGGCGCGGTGACCTATAGCGACACCACAGCCTTGGCCAATACCGCTTACACCTACCAGGTGGTGGCGGTCAATGCCAGCGGCAATTCAGTCGCGTCGAACAACCTCAGCGTCGCAGCGATCATCGCACCGGCAGCGCCGACCACGGTTACCGCCACCTTGGCCAGCGCGACCAGCGTGACCTTGCGCTGGACCGATGCATCCGCGACCGAGAGCTATTTCGTCGTCCAGCGTGCGCCGGTCACCGGTGGTGTCGTCGGCACCTTCGCCAACGTCTTCACGCTGAACATGGCCAACGGAGCGACCACCGGCACGGTGCAGACCTACACCGACCTGAACCTGGTCACCGGAAGCACCTACGCTTACCGCGTGGTCGCCGCCAACGTGGTCTATCCGATCGCCACACCGGCAGCCGCCAGCATCTCGGCCGTCGTGCAGATCACGCCGCAAATACCGCTGCCGGCTGCGCCGACCGCCTTGACGGCGGCTGCGCGAACGACCTCGGCAACAGTGGCTTTGAGCTGGACCGACAACTCGACCAATG
>CANFIC010000049.1 GCA_947446685.1 Burkholderiales bacterium | reverse complement strand
TGCCAGCTACAAGATTGGCGGCGAGCAATTGTTCTTTCCGAACGCCCAACGCTGAATTGCTGCTGCATTGCGGCGAGAATCGAGCATGATTGAAATTGAAGCCATCACCGGACTGATTTTGGCCGGCGGCCGAGGCAGCCGCATGGGCGGGGTCGACAAAGGCCTGCAGAACCATCAAGGCATGTCGTTGGCAATGCACGCCGTGTTGCGTCTGGGCGGGCAGGTCGGCAGCCTGATGATCAATGCGAACCGCAACCTCGGCGCCTATGAGTCCATGGGTGTACCGGTCTGGCCTGACTCGCTGGCTGATTACGCCGGGCCGCTGGCCGGATTCCTGACCGGACTCGAGCATTGCGAAACGCCTTATCTGGTCACCGTGCCCTGTGATTCGCCAAACTTTCCGGACGATCTGGTACAGCGCCTGGCCCAGGCCTTGAGCGCCGAAGACGCTGAGATCGCCATGGCAGCGAGCTATGAAATGCAGGGTGATGCGCAGCGCCTGCAGGTCCAGCCGGTGTTCTGTCTGATGAAATCCGAGCTGATCGAAAGCCTGGTGCGCTTTACCCAGAGCGGCCAGCGCAAGATCGACAAATGGACCGCCATGCATCGCTGCGTGCTGGTGCCTTTCGACGATGGCGAGGCCTTCGCCAATGCCAATACCTTGGAAGAACTGCAGCAGTTGCAGTCGGGCCCATGAGCCAGCCAGGCGACAACGGCGCGGTGCTGCCGCATCTGACTCATTCCCAGGCGGTGCTGACCCATGAGGTGTTGGTGCTCGACGAGTTCGGGCGCAGCCGGAACATGAATATTCCGGCCGAACGGCCGCTGACCGTTTTTGTCGACAAGCGCGAGCTGGTGACCTTGATGACGCTGGGCGTGGCGCCCGAGTTGCTGGTGCTGGGCTATCTGCGCAACCAACGACTGGTCAGCCATGCAGCCGAGGTGGAGTCGATCACCGTCGATTGGGAGGTCAGCGCGGCGGCGGTGCGCACGCGCTCTGGCATTGCCCGGATCGAAGAAAAAACGGCACAGCGAACGATCACGACCGGCTGCGGCCAGGGCACCGTGTTCGGTGCGCTGATGGATGATGTGGCCAGCGTCAAGCTGCCCGATGCGGCCAGCGCCAGGTTGCGCCAATCGGCGCTGTATTCGATGCTCGAACAGATGCGCCATCAGGACAGCGTCTACAAAAAGGCCGGGTCGGTCCATGGCTGCGCCTTGTTTCGCGGGGCCGAACTGCTGGTCCATGTGGAAGATGTCGGCCGCCACAACGCGATCGATAGCATCGCCGGTTGGATGTGGATGAACGGTGTCGACGGCGCAGACAAATGCTTCTACACCACCGGCCGCCTGACCAGCGAGATGGTGATGAAGTCGGCGCAGATGGGGGTGCCGATCGTCGTCTCGCGCAATGGCATCACCCAGATGGGCCATGCCTTGGCCTGCGAGCTCGGTCTGACCCTGATCGGCCGCGCCAAGAACCGCCATTTCATCTGCTACAGCGGCCAGGAGCGCTTTGACAGCGAACCTGAACCCGCACGCTTGCTGGCCGAATCGCCGGCCTGAGTTTTTTTGTGCGCAGGCCATTCCGGCCTTAGCGCTGATTTATCCAACCCCTGAGGAAAAAATTCCATGTCGAATTCGATGGCATATCTTTGCAAGGCAGCGCGCTGGTTGATGCTGGCGCTGGCAATGCAATGCAATCCGGCCGGCGCGCAGCAGGTGCTGCGAGTCACCGCGATTCCCGACGAGTCACCGACCGAGCTGGCCCGCAAGTTCGCACCGCTGGGGCAATACCTGGAAGCCAAGCTCGGCGTCAAGGTCGAGTGGACGCCAGTCACCGATTACGCTGCTGCGGTCGAGGCCTTGGTCAACAAGAAGGTCGATCTGGCCTGGTTCGGCGGTTTCACCTTTGTGCAAGCCCAGCAGCGGGCCGGTGGCAAGATCATTCCGCTGGTGCAACGCGAAGAAGACGCGAAGTTCCGTTCGGTCTTCATCACCGATGCCAAGAGCGGCATCAACCGTCTTGAAGACCTCAAGGGCCGGACGCTCAGCTTTGGTTCGCCTTCGAGCACCTCGGGGCACCTGATGCCGCGCAGCTATCTGCTGGCAGCCAAGGTCAACCCAGACGTCGACTTGAAGCGCATCAGCTTCTCGGGCGCCCATGACGCAACGATCGCCGCAGTAGCCAGCGGCAAGGTCGACGCCGGCGCGCTGAACATCTCGGTATGGGAAAAATTCGTCGCCGACAAGAAGGTCGATCCGGCGCAGGTCCGGGTGTTCTTCACCACGCCGGGCTATTTCGACTACAACTGGAGCGTGCATGCCGACATGCCGTTGGCCTTGCGTGAAAAGCTCAGCGCTGCCTTCCTGGTGCTCAATGACGGCAATCCACAGGGCAAGGAAATTCTGGCCACCCAGCGCGCCACGCGCTTCATCGCCACCAACCCGGAGAACTACAACGGCATCCGCGCTGCGGCCGAGAACGCCGGTTTGGTGAAGTGACGTCGACCGAGCTGCTGCGCGCCGAGCAACTCTGCGCAGCCGCAGCGCCTTTGTCGGATTTGCCGGTACTCAAGGGCATCAGCTTTTCGCTTCAAGCCGGCGAACAGGTGGCGCTGATCGGCGCTTCAGGGGCTGGCAAGACGACGCTGCTGCAGACCCTGGCGCTGGCGCAGCGACCTTTGTCCGGCAGCCTGCATTGGCAGGGACGCGACCCCTGGGTGCTGGCGCGCCGTCAGCGGCAGCGCCTGCGCGGGCAGATTTGCCTGGCGCCCCAATCGCCACCGCTGCCTCCGCGCCAGCGCGTGGTCAGTGCCGTGCTGGCCGGCCTGCTGCCACAGCAAAGTCTCTGGCAAAGCCTGCGGACTTTGTGGAATCCTCCCCAAGCCTGGCGGGCTTTCGAGGCCTTGAATATGCTCGATGTCGGCGACAAACTCTGGCTGCGGGTCGACCGTTTGTCGGGTGGTGAGCGCCAGCGCGTTGGGCTGGCCCGCTTGCTGGTGGCGGATGCGCAACTCTGGATGGCCGATGAACCGCTGGCAGCGCTCGACCCGGCCCGCGCCAGTCAGGCATTGCAAAGCCTGCAACTGGCAGCCCGGCAGCGCGGCATTGCGCTGCTGTGCAGTCTGCATCAGGTTGAACTGGCACGTTCGATGTTCCCGCGCATCCTGGCTTTGCAGGACGGTGAGCTGGTCTATGACGGCCCGTCTGCAATGCTCAGCGACGAGTTGCTGCAGCAGTTCTATGGCGGTGACGCCGTCGTGAGCAAGGCCCAAGCCCAACCGCAGGCCGGGCTGCCGGGCTTGCCGCAGGCGATGTGCCGGTGAAAGTCAGCCTGCAGCACCCGCGCATGCGTGACCCGGCGCTGGCCGGACGCCGGGCCGGTTTGCTGGTGATGTTGCTGCTGATGTGGCCGCTGCTGGTCTGGACCGAGTTCAAACCCTGGCTGCTGTGGGATTCGCGCAGCCTGGCTGTCACCTGGCGTTTTCTGCTGCAGTTTTTTCCACCGCGGCTTGACGGCGAATTCCTGCTGCTGATGCTGCAGGAGACCTGGCGCACGGTGGCGATGGCCACTGCCGGTTTGTCGCTGGCGTTGTTGCTGGCGGTGCCGCTGGCCTTGCTGGTCAATGCGCGCAGCTCGATCTCCGCGCTTGAGCAAGGCCGCATGGCGGGCTGGCCGTTTGCGCTGCGCTTTGGCTTGCGTGGCTTGCTCTTGCTGCTGCGGTCGATACCCGAACTGGTCTGGGCGCTGATGCTGGTGCGTGTGGTGGGTCTGGGGCCGACTGCGGGCGTGCTGGCGATCGGCATCGCTTATGGCGGCATGCTGGGCAAGGTCTACGCCGAAATCCTTGAAAGCACCGATCCGCAAGCCAGCCAGGCGCTGCTGCGCAATGGTTCTGGTCGCTTGCAGGCCTTGCTGTTCGGCGCCTTGCCGCAAGCGGCGAGCGAGTTGCTCAGCTACACCGTCTACCGCTGGGAATGCGCGATCCGATCTTCGGTCGTGCTCGGATTCGTCGGCGCCGGAGGCCTGGGCCAGCAACTCGACAATGCGGTCAAGATGTTCGCCGGTGCCGAGGTCAGCACGATCTTGCTGATTTTCATCGCCCTGGTCGCCCTGTCCGACCGCATCAGCGCGGTCCTGCGCAGGAGTCTCGGATGATGCCCGCAAAGCCGCGTCGCTCGCCCGCCTTGCTGCTGGCGATACTGCTGCTGATGCTGTTGGTCGTTGCCAGTTTCTGGTCGCTGAATTTGCGCTGGTCCGATTTTCTCGGGCCGCAGGCCTTGGTCGACATGCTGCGCTTTGCAAGCAGCTTTTTCCCACCTGAATTAGCGCCGGCTTTCCTGCACAAGGTCTTTGCCGCCACGCTGGAGACGCTGGCGATGTCCTTGCTGGGAACGCTGCTGGCTGCGCTGGCAGGTCTGGCATTGGCCTTGCCGGCCAGCGGCAAACAAGTCTTCTGGCGCGGGCCGGCCATGCTGCTGCTGAACGGCTTGCGCAGCGTGCCCGAACTGGTCTGGGCTGCCTTGCTCTTGATACTGGCCGGCCTGGGCCCGATGCCCGGCACCTTGGCGCTGGCGCTGCACACGACTGGCGTGCTCGGTCGCTTGTTCGCTGAAAGCTTTGAAAACGCGCCGCAGGACATGGCGCAAGCGCTGCGGCTGCGCGGCATCGGCGCCTTGCCTGTGCTGCTGTTCGCCTTGCTGCCGCAGACCTTGCCGCAGTTGCTGAGTTACACCTTGTACCGCTGGGAAAACAATATCCGCGCGGCGGCCGTGCTCGGCGTCGTCGGCGCCGGCGGCCTGGGCCAGATGCTTTACTACCATCTCGGCTTGTTCCAGATGCACGAGACCTGCACCGTGCTGATCGCCATGCTGGCGCTGGTGGCCCTGGTTGACGGCCTGTCCTATCTGGCGCGGCGGCGCCTGGGGCGATAAGCGCGCCTAGATCAGCCCGTCAAAGGGCAGCACGTCGATCAACTCGCCAGCTTCGACATTGCCCTGCTCGTGGCCAAGCACGACCAGACCGTTGGCCTGGCTCATGCTGGACAGGATGCCCGAGCCCTGGTTGCCGGTGATTTCAACCTGCCATTGCCCATTGACGCCGCGACTGACGATGCCGCGCTGGTATTCGGTGCGGCCGGGCTTCTTGCGAAGCGGCTGCAGGCTGGCGGCGCGCAGCATCGGCAGCGGTGCCGGGCTGGCCCCGCTCATCGCCAGCAATGCTTCGCGCACGAAGGCATAGAAGGTCACCATCACGGCGACCGGATTGCCGGGCAGCCCGAACAGGATCGCTTGATGGTCAGCGTTGCGGATGCGACCGATCGCCATTGGCCTGCCGGGTCGCATGGCAATCTTCCAGAACAGCACTTCGCCCAGTTCCGCCATCACGCCCTTGGTATGGTCGGCCTCGCCAACGCTGACACCGCCCGAACTGATCACCGCGTCGGCCTCGCGCGCCGCACGGCCAAAAGCCTCGCGCAGCGCTGCCTTGTCGTCACGAATGATGCCCAGATCGAGGATCTCGACGCCTAGCCTTTGCAGCATTGCCCACATCGTGTAGCGGTTGCTGTCGTAGACACAGCCTGCGGGCAGTGGTTCGCCGACCGAACGCAATTCGTCGCCGCTCGAAAGAATCGCCACACGCAGCTTGCGCCATACCGGTACTTCGGCCAAGCCCAGCGAGGCCAGCAGCCCCAGGTCAGCGGGCTTGAGAATGCGGCCGGCGCTCAGCGCCACTTGGCCCAGCGCCAGATCTTCGCCAGCGAGGCGGCGGTTGTCGCCGGTGCGCAGCAGGCCTGGCGGAATGATCACAGTCTCGCCTTCGAGGCGGATGAACTCTTGCGGTACCACGGTGTCGAGGCCTGCCGGCATCAAGGCGCCGGTCATGATGCGCTGGCAATGTCCTGGCTGCACCAGACTGCTGGGCGCGCTGCCCGCCAGACTGGTGCCGGCAATCTGCAGAAATGTTTCGGTTGTGGCGCTGAGGTCGCAGGCGCGCAGCGCGTAGCCGTCCATCGCCGAGTTATCAGCTGCCGGAACCTGCAGCGTCGAGATGATGTCCGCCGCCAGAACCCGGCCCAGACTCTCCCTCAGCGCGACTTTTTCCTGAATTTGCGGACTTGGCAGCAGCTTGGCGATGAAGTCCTGCGCCAAAGCCACATGCAAGGCTTGCGGGTCGTAACCGGCCAGGCAGGAAGCGATTTCGGACAAAGAGGCTTGCTTGTTCATGCCGGGCATTGTCAACGCAAGCGCAGCTTGATCCAAGGCCGGGCTGCAAATCTCTCGAGCGACAGGATATTGGCTCGCGAAGCTGCCACCCCGCAAAGTGGTGCTCGCCAAGCCGCAGCCGGGTCGGTACGGCTGATCTAAATCATTTTCACGGTGAGGCGTGTCGGCACTATCGGAGCACGCCGAATTGGCGGCTGAAACCCACCGCTGCTGCCCATGCCTTCCGCCAAGCCCAATCTCAGGCCCATCACTGAATGCCCATACTGCGCCCACCTGAGTCCGCCGCAGTCCAAGTTCTGCAACGATTGCGGGGCGGCATTGAATCTTCTGCCTTGTCCGCATTGCGGCGCGATCAACGACATCACGCTGCAGTCGGACTGCTCGCGCTGCCAGGGTTCCTTGCTGGCCGATGGGCTGGCAGCGTTGATCGCTGAAGTCGCTGAACCAAGGCCGGCCGAACCTGAACCCGCTTTTCCGCCTTCGATGTTCGAGCCTGTTGCTTCGGCTTCTCCGCCGCCGGAAGTTGCCGAACAGGATCTGCCGCCGATCCTGTTGCCACCGCTTGCGCCAAGAGCCAGTCGAAAGAAGTATCTGTCGCTGGCGATCGGCTTGGGCGCGGTCTTGTTGTTCAGCGCCTACTGGCAACTGAGCACGCAGGCTGGATCTGCTGGCAGCGCAACTGCCGCACTGAATAAGGCGGAGCAACCGGCGTCCGGGCCCGCAGAAGTCAATCCGGTCGCGGCGCTGCGCGAGCCTGCCGCATTGCGCAATTTCGGGCCAGGCGCCTTGTTCGATAACGGCATCGCCTTGCCGCGTGAAGCAGCCGTCCTGCCTTCGCGCGATGACGCAGTGGCCAGCTTGGCGGCCAAGGCTGCGAGGGAGCCAGCCGGCAAAGCGCCGCGCGATCGCCCGGCGGTATCGCCGGACGAAGTGCCGGCGAATGTTCGGATCGAAGCAGTCAAGGGCGCTGGCATGCAGGTTCCGGACGGCGAGGCTTGCAATGCTGCCATGGCGTCATTGGGATTGTGTGCGCGCGTCGGCATGGTTCGTGCTGCTGCCGCGGCGGCAGCAGCACCGGCTGCATTGGTCACCGACAGCGCGCGCGCTTTGCTTGAGGCGAACGAGGCCTTCACAAGGCAATCAAAGAATTCGAGCAGCAGTGCCTGTCAGTCGAAGGTCGACGCACTCGGACTCTGTCCATCCAAACCAACCGGGAACCCATGACATGGCATCGAAACTTTTCTATCCAATCGCCTGCGCCGCCCTGGCAGCATTCTCCGGCGCCGTATCAGCAGCGGCTGAGTACAAGATCGTCACCGCCTCGGACAAGGGTACTTATTTCGCCATCGGCCGTGATCTGTCGAGGCTTGTGGCCCCGGATGCCGACATCCAGCTGGAGGTTCTGCCAACATCGGGTTCCGCAGCCAATCTCAGACTGTTGCGCAACGAGCCAGGCGTGAAGCTGGCCGTTGTCCAGGCCGATGTCTACCAGGGTATTGTCGACCGGGCGATCACCGGCAATGCCGATGCGGCAGCATTGATTCGGCCCCTGAGGGTGGTGCTGCCGCTCTACAACACCGAGATCAACTACATCGTCCGTGCCGACTCGCCGCTGAATTACCTGCATGATTTGCGCGACGCCAGGATCAATGGCGGCCTGGTCGGCAGCGGCGCGGCGGTGATCACCCACACGCTCTACCGCATGATGTTCAATCTGCCGATGCCTGAGGCAAATGCAAGTTTTTTGTCCAACGAAGAGGCCCTGGTCAAGCTGATCTCGGATAAATCGATCGACGTGGTCGTCGTCGCCGCAGGCCAGCCAGCGCCGCTGATCGCCAACATGAAGCCTGAAGCGCAGAAATTCATCAAGCTGCTCAAGTTCGACCCTAACCATGCATTGAGCAAACCGGTATTGAAGGTTTACTCCGCCTCAAATGTGCTCGCTGCCAACTACCCCAATCTGCTGACCGAGGATTTCACCACCGTTGCGGTCGGCGCTTTTCTGGTGACCTATGACTACACGCTGAAGGGAACCGTCGATAACTTCAGCCGCTTTGGCAAGTCGCTGTGCCAGAACTTTGCCAAGCTGCAGGCCGAGGGCCATCCAAAATGGCGTGAGGTCAGCTTGACCTTGCCCAATCTCGGCGCCGGATGGAGCTACTATGGTCCGACGGCACGCGAGATCCGCTCCTGCCAGACCAAGAAGCCGATCACCATAGCACCGACCAAGCCGGCCATGAATTGCTCTTCGGAAGAGCGCTTGCTGGGTCTGTGCGTCTAGGAAGATGAACGATGTCAATCAGCGAAGAACTGGCCCGGTTGCAGGAGCTTTACCATCGCGGCGCGCTGACCGATGCCGAGTTTTCTCTTGCCAAAGCACGCCTGCTGGACAGACCGGCCTGCGTCACGCCGGGAACCGCAGGGTCGGCCATCAATGGCCTGCGGCGCAGTCGGAGTGACCGTTGGATCGGTGGTGTCTGCGGCGGTCTGGCGCGCAGCACCGGGATCGAGTCCTGGGCCTGGCGTTTGATCTTCGTGCTGCTGATTTTCTTTGGCGGTTTCAGCCTCCTGCCCTATCTGCTGATGTGGATCTTCGTCCCGAACGAATGAACTTCAGTCGATGCCGAGCGCTTGGGCCTTAGGCTTCCGAATACGCCTCGCGAAGACCGAGGTGCTTTGCGAAGGGTACGAAGTCGCGGTCAGAATGCAAGAGAGTCAAGCCATCCTCGATGCACCGCGTCGCGATCAAGGTATCGATGGTCTTCCGAATCGTGATGCCCTTTGCTCGAAGGACACGATAGTTCTCCGAGGCCTTCAATGCCAAGTCGTACCCGCAAAGATCTAGACGAGTGAAGGTGTCGAACACGGTCTTCACCAACTTGAACTGCTTATTATCTCGAACGCCTTGCAAGACCTCAGCCACGACCAAGTCTCCGACAGCAATCCGCGTCCGTCCGAACAAGGAATCCAGCAGAGCGACCTGCGGAGTGTCGGCGGACCGAAAGAAGTCCACCCACACGCTGGAGTCGACCAGGATCACCTGTCAGTCCTCATCGCGTTCAAATCACCTTCCCAGGTAATCTTCCCGCGTAACTCACGAGCCTTCTCTTGCGCACGAAGGTCAAGTAGAGTCCGTAGCCCAAGCTCAACCGCTTCCTTCTTAGTCTTCGCTCCGGTGGCACGCAGCGCATCCTTCATGAGTTTGTCGTCTATCTCAATATTTGTGCGCATGTTGTGTACCTCATTCAGTTCGGGTACACATTTTAGCACTGTCGCCGCCGCACGGAAGCCTCGAATGAAGCTCAGTCGAGGCCGAGTGCTTGAGCCAGTTCGTCAGGTTTGATGCGCTGCGGGTGTTGCGGCCAGGCTTGCACCATCTCCTGCATGCGCGAGTTCAGCGGCGCTGGCCGGCCCACCCGCTGCCCGAGGCGGATGACTTCGCCACAGATGGCATCGATTTCAGTCACTCGCCCCCGGTCCAGGTCGTCAGCCATGCTCGAACTCGCCTTGGCGTCGATCTTCAGCATGGAGGCCGCCAGCAATTTGAAGATTGGCGTTGGCAGGCCTAGCAAATGGACCAGCAAGCGATGCGGTAGCGGCGTCATCGGCAGCGCCTGCATACCGGCAGCGTCGAGCAAGTCAAGCGCTTCTCTTTGCAGCGCCGCAAAGCAGCGACGGTAGCCGCGCTCCAGCAACTCGTCGCGCAGCGGAAGACCCGACAAGGCATTGACCGGGTTGTTCAAGTTCAGCAGCAGCTTGCCCCATTGCGCCGCGAGCAGGTCCGCACGCAGTTGCAGCTTGATGCCTTGCGCTAAGAAGGCAGTCTGCAGTCCGGCCGATGCTGTTTCGGCAAGCGCTCCCTGCACCATCAGCGCACCGGTGGTACCACGGTGGTAATGCCCCGGCGACTGTTCAGCGATATTGAATGGCACCATGCCGGCCCGCCATTGCAAGGCTGGCGCTGCTGCCGCCCCGCGCTCGGCGTTGCCGATGCCGTTTTGCATCGACAGCACCAGACTGCCAGCAGGAAGCGCCTGCTGCAAGTCCTGTGCGGCTTCAGTCGTGGCGCCGCTCTTGACGCACAACAGCGTGATCTCAGGCCTCAGACCTTCAGGCAAGATGCTATGCAGGTTCAGGTTGGCCCCAGCCAGATGGCATTGGCGTCCTTCCAGGTCACTGGTGGTCAGTCCATGCTGGCGCAGACCGTCCAGGACCCGTGGCCGCCCGACGAAATGCACCGTCCGACCCGCAGCGGCCAGCAAGCCGCCCAGATAGCAGCCGACCGAGCCTGCGCCCATGATCAGCAGGCTGTTCATGGCGTCAAGGTCTCAGGTTTGCGGCTGGGCCAGATCGCGCAGATAAGTCGGTCCGGCGCGGCGTTCGATTTCGGCCAGCAGGCTGCGGCCCCAGCCGATAGCGAACATGGCCTCACCGACGACGAACATCGGGCCGACCAACAGGCCGACCAGATCGTCGACAAAAGCCGGCTTCTTGCCTTCGTAGTAATGACCGACAAACTGGATCACCCAGCCCAGCACAAAGCTGCCCAGGCCCCAGCCCAGCCAGCTCGAAAAATTGCCTGCTGCCAGCGGTGCTGCGATGGCGATCAGGGCCCCGTTGACCAGCGTGGTGGCCCCGCCCAACACCAGATTGCCGCGGGTCAGGTACCAGCAGGCGCTGAGCGCCCAGAGCAAGCAGGCAGCACTCAGCTCGATCGACAGACCGGCAGCTTCAAAGGCCAGCTTCGGCCGCGCCGCCAATATCCCGATGGCGAAGACGATCAGCGGGATGCCGATGAAATGGGTGATGATGTTGCGGCGGTCGCGATGGTATTGCGCGTACTGCACCATCAGTTCGATGGCGGGGCGAAAGGGATTGATGGGCATGGCAGTCTCCGGGTCTGCGTGACGGTCAATGGTCGAAGGCGTCCAGCATAGCGGGTTCGCTGTCAGAATGCTGAATTTGCTCAAGGCGCCCCGATGCAATTGCGATGACTGAACTGATTCCTGTCCGCCGTCTGGCGATTGTCCTGTTGGCATGCTTGACAGCATGCGCGGCGAGCCAGGCGCCACAAAGCGCGGATTTACCGGAATTGCCGCGGCTTCAGCGCCCTGCTGAGTTGCCCAAGTCAGGTCAGCTACTGGTCATCGACCCTGAACGTTCGTCGGTCAGGATCCATGTATTTCGTGCTGGCAGGGCCGCGCAACTGGGGCACAACCATTTGCTGACGGCACCGAAAATGGCTGGCTTGGTCTGGTTGCCCGGGCCTGGCTTGACCGGCGCTGGGTTCTCGCTTGAACTCAGGCTTGACGAGTTGATGGTCGATCCGCCGGCCCAGCGGGCGGCCCTTGGTCCGGGGTGGGAATCGGTGATTTCTGCTGAGAGCGCGGCCGCTACCCGCTCGAATATGCTCGGTCAAGCCAATCTGCAGGCGGAGCGCTTCCCCTTTCTGCGCATCCGTTCGCTGCAAGTCATCGGCGAATTGCCGAAGGTCGCCGCCAGTATTGAAATCGAACTGCATGGTCAGCGCCAGGCGCTGTGGGTGCCTTTGCAGATCCTGCTCAGCGGAGAAGCGCTGAAGGCCAGCGGCGCGATGGTGCTGCGCCAGTCCGATTTCGGCATTACGCCGTTTTCACTTCTCGGCGGGCTGCTTGCAGTGCATGACGAACTGCTGATCGAATTCGACCTGGGCGCTTTTCAGCAGCGCTGAAGGCTGTCGACCGGAGTGAATTGCAGCTTCAAACCGTCGAAGACAGTCTGCATCAGCGCCTGCTTCTTCCGCAGTTCCGAACGCTTCTTCGAAGGCGCGCTGGCGAGGTCGATGTCAGGGTCGACCAGCACCCCGATCTGGAAGTCACCATCGGCTCGCCGCGTGGCACCAATTTCCGCCCACAACTGGTCGTAGTTGGACGTCATCTTCAGGCGCCGCCAGATATTGATCGAAATCCGATGCGTATTGCTGACCAGCAAAACCTTTGGGCAACCGAGCAGGTGGCCGATATTGCGCACGGCGGCAAGCAGCAGGTTGACCGGCCGGCAACTGTGGAAGTCACGCGTGGCTTCGCGGATCAGCTCAAGACTGCCCTCCGAGGCCATGCCTTGCAGACGCCCAACCATCAAATGAGTGCAGCCATCGACCTCGAGAAACACCAACGAAGCTGAGTAGATCAACTGCGATTTGTAAACCAGCCGCAGGCAAAGGTCGCCTTCGCGGTGACCTTCGTGGATCGCCGTCAACTGCAACTGGGCGATCTGGCCGGATTTGCAGCTCCATTCGCTCAGGACTACAGGCTGATGGGTGGCCGCGCCGACCAGGTCAGCCAGGCCCTGCTGGCAAAGGAAGCGGTAATGCTGGGTCAGCACGGTGACCCGCTGCGAGCAGTTCATCCGCGTCGAAAGGTAAGGCCGGTAGATCTTGCACAGCGCGCGTGGAAACCTGTGGAAGCGGTCGCGAAGAATATCGTTCTTGGCGACAAAATCCAGCCATTGGCGGGTCTGCGCGGGGAACAGCAAGCCGCCGAGAAGAATTTTGGCGCGATCCTTGATCCCGGTACGGTCGAATCGGCTATAGGTGGCGCGGAATTTCATTGAAAGGGACAGGGGTCTTGCGCCGGAGGGCCAAATGGTTTGGAAAATGCAGGATGGGTAGACATCGAGCTTTAAGGATGCTCTGCATAACCCCTCACGGCTTGTGCTAGCCCGGCCTCGGGCGATCTGCCGCGTTGCATTTATTTCCAATAGCACGCGCTATTGGCCGCAAAATGCGTCTTGCATCCCATCCCGATCCGCGCTGCACACACTCCCGTTGAGTTATGCAGAGCATCCTTAATCAAGTTCGACGTTTACGAAACTTAACATGATTGTCTGTGAGATTCTGTTTCTTTGCTTGAACTGAGAGATTGCATTGGAAAGCTTGCCCGGACCTGGGTGCTGGGCCGACAGTCAATTTGTCGGGCTGGCAGTGACAAATTTGCGCAGCTCGGCTGCCATGCGCCGTAGCGAAGGCTGGTGGATGTACATCATGTGGCCGGCTTCGAAATAGCTGGTCTGTAAATTGCCCTGCAGGCTTTCGCGCAGTCCGAGATGGCTCAATGTGTAGTCGCCAGCGGCATGCGGTGTGGCCAAGTCGAAGTAACCGCTGGCCACGTAGACACGCATCGCGGGGTTCGCATGCATGGCGCGGCGCAGACTGTCGCCGACGTTGACATAGCGGTTTTCGAAGCCCTTCCAGGACCAGGTCTTCCACAGCGGCGCATGCACCAGATAGGGCGCATCGCTATCGAACTTCAGTTGCTCGCGCAGCACCCGGTTGATGCCAACCGCATAAGCGCCGATCAGATTGTTCATGCCCGGATCGTCTTCCGGGTGCTCACCGGCATCGTCGCGGTCAAGGCCGAGGAAGCGGCTGTCGAGCCTGCCGACGACCTGACCACGCTCGCGCAGCAACTCCTTGAAGAAGCGGAATTCTGTCGGGCGCAGATCGCAGCGCAGCAGATAAGCCGTTGACAGGCCGCTATAGGCCGCCAACTGTTCGGCGATCAACTGGCGCTGGTCTGCCGGCAAGCGCGAACCCTGCATCAGGGCCAGCAAGTAAGCGCCATTGGCAAAGCCCTCGGCTGCCGCGATCACCTCCGGCAGCGATTGGCTCTGCAGTTCGGGTGCCAGCGCCTTGTGGTACCAGGCGGTCGCAGCATAGGTCGGCAGGTAGAGCGGGTAGGGCAGCTCGTTGCCATGGTCGAAGCTGAGCGTCTGGAAATCGACCGCCAGCGACACCAGCATCAGGCCGTTCAGATGGATGTCATGTTTTTCCTGCAGGTGACGCGACAAACCGACGGCTCGCGTTGTGCCATAGCTTTCGCCGATCAGGTATTTCGGGCTGGCCCAGCGACCATGGCGGGTGATGTAGAGGCGGATGAACTCGCCGACCGCGTCGAGGTCGCGCTGGTATTCGTGGAATTCAGCCAGCTTCTCGCCCTCGGCAACGCGCGAATGCCCGGTGCCTACCGGGTCGATGAAGACCAGGTCCGAGTCGGCCAACAGGGTAAATTCATTGTCCTGCAAGGCATAGGGCGGTGCGCTGCATTGGCCCATTTCATCGGTAGGAACGCGCTGCGGCCCGAGCAGGCCCAAGTGCAGCCAGACGCTCGATGAGCCCGGGCCACCATTGAAGCTGAAGGTGATCGGCCGCGGCTGGTCGGGAGCGACATCTTTCAATGTGTAGGCGATGAAGAAGACGCTGGCCCGGGTCTTGTCACCCTGGCTTTGCCCGTCCTTGGCCTCTGGTTCCTGCAGCAGCAGGCTGCCGCAACTGGCGCTATAGCGGAGTCTGCGTTCACCCAGTTGCAACTCATGTTCGGTCGTGACCAGACGCTCGACCAAGGGGGTCTTGCCGGACTCATCTTTCGGGTCTGAATTTACTGCGGTCATGTCGACTCCTGTGCTTGGGCGATTACATTGGCGAGCATGCACTCTAGCCTTACTTGCCCGCGCCTGCTTGGCGTCGATTTCAGCAGCGCTCCGACCCGGCGCAAACCAATCACTTTGGCGCAAGGTCAGCGCCAGGGGCAGGTGCTGCGTCTCGAAGGTCTGCTGGCTTTCGACAGCCTGGCTTCATTCGGCGCCCATCTGGCCTTGCCCGAACCCTGGCTGGGTGGCTTCGATTTCCCATTCGGTCTGCCGCGAGAACTGGTGCTGAGCCTGGGTTGGCCGCAAAACTGGCCGGATTTGATGAAGCATTATTGCCAGCTGTCGCGGGCCGAGATACGCAATGCCTTCGCGGGTTTTTGCGATGCCCGACCGGTCGGCGGGAAATTCGCGCACCGCGCCTGCGATATTCCTGCTGGCAGCTCGCCGAGCATGAAATGGGTCAATCCACCAGTGGCCTACATGCTGCATGCCGGCGTGCCGCTGCTGCTGCAGGCCGGCGCAGACCTGCCGGGCTTGCACCCCGGTGACAAATCGAGAGTCGCCCTGGAAGCCTATCCGGGCATGCTGGCCAGAGAATTCTTGGGCCGGCGCAGCTACAAGAGTGACGATGCGTCCAAACAGACGCCCGACCGCTTGATCGCCCGCAAGGACCTGATCGACGCGCTTGAGCAGGGTCGCAGCCGGCTCGGTCTGCGCCTCAAGCTGAGCCATGCCCAGCGCGAAGCAATGGTTGACGACGCCAGCGGCGACCGGCTCGACGCCGTGCTGTGCCTGCTGCAGGTCGCCTGGGCGCAGGTGCAGCCGGGCCATGGTTTCCCTGATGTCGTCGACCCGCTGGAAGGCTGGATCGTCAGCGCTTGAGGACGGAATGTCTCTTTTTGGTGCGCTATTACCAGTTGATTTGTAATATTTCGTAAGTTTTTCTTGTCCTGACCTTTTT
>CANFIC010000048.1 GCA_947446685.1 Burkholderiales bacterium | reverse complement strand
GCCAGCTTCACCATCAACCGCAGTAGCAATGGCGGCGTCACCTGGACCGCGATCGGCACGGTCGCCCGCACCGGTGCTGCCAGCACCGGCGTCGGCGCAGTGACTTACAACGACCTGACCGCTTTGGCCAATACGGCTTACAGCTACCAGGTGCTGGCGGTCAACGTCAGTGGCAGCTCGGCGCCGTCGAACCTGCTCAACGTGGCGGTGATTGCAGCGCCTGCTGCACCGGCACCGGTCACGGCCGTGGTCGCATCTCCCACCAGCGTGACGATCAGCTGGACCGACGCGTCGACGACTGAAACCAGCTTTGTCGTGCAGCGCGCGCCGGTCACCGCCGGCGTCGTCGGCGCCTTTGCCACCGTCACCACGGTGGCTGTGGCCAACGGTTTGACGACCGGCGGCTTGCAGACCTTCACCGACGCGACGCTAGTCACCGGCACGACCTACGCTTACCGCGTAGTGGCCGCCAGCGCGTTCTACCCCGTTGCCACGCCGGGCGCCACCAGCACCTCGGCGGTCGTACAGGTCACACCGACACTGCTGGCACCCACAGCCCCGACTGCGCTGACCGCAGCGGCGCGGACGACGGCGGCAACGGTGGTACTGAGCTGGACCGACAACTCGACCAATGAGGCCAGCTTCACCATCAACCGCAGTAGCAATGGCGGCGTCACCTGGACCGCGATCGGCACGGTGGCCAGAACCGGTGCGGCCAGCACCGGCCTTGGCGCAGTGACCTACAGCGACCTGACTGCATTGGCCAATACCGCCTACAGCTACCAGGTGCTGGCAGTCAACGCGGGTGGCAGTTCGGCACCGTCGAACCTGCTCAACGTGGCGGCGATTGCAGCGCCTGCGGCACCGGCACCAGTGACGGCCGTGGTGGCGTCGACCACCAGCGTGACGATCAGCTGGACCGACGCGTCGACGACCGAGACCAGCTTTGTCGTGCAGCGCGCGCCAGTCACCGCCGGTGTCGTCGGCGCCTTTGCCACCGTCACCACGGTGGCTGTGGCCAACGGTTTGACGACCGGCGGCTTGCAGACCTTTACCAACACCGGCTTGGTCACCGGCACGACCTACGCGTACCGCGTTATCGCCGCCAGCGCGATCTATCCGATCGCAACGCCGGGCGCCACCAGCACCTCGGCGGTGGTACAGGTGACGCCGAATATCGCCTTGCCGGCAGCGCCGTCCTTACTGACAGCAGCGGCGCGGACGACGGCGGCAACCGTGGTGCTGAACTGGACTGACAACTCGACCAACGAGACCAGCTTCACCATCAACCGCAGCGTCAATGCCGGCGTCACCTGGACGGCGATCGGCACGGTCGCCCGAACCGGTGCCGCCAGCACCGGCGTTGGCGCGGTGACCTATAGCGATGCGACTGCCTTGGCCGGCACCGCTTACAGCTACCAGGTGCTGGCGGTCAATGCCGGTGGCAATTCGGCGGCGTCGAACAGCGTCAGCGTTGCAGCCATCCCCGGACCGGCAGCACCGACCGGGGTGACAGCGATCAGGGCGAGCGCGACTTCGGCAACCATCCGCTGGGTTGATGCCTCGACCAACGAAACCAGCTTCGTCGTGCAACGCGCAACGGTGACTGGCGGTGTGGTCGGCGCTTATGCAACGGTGATCGCGGTGGCATCAGCGACCGGAGCAGCCACGGGCGCTGCTGGCACCTTCATCAGCACCGGTTTGACCACCGGCACGACCTATTCATTCCGGGTCGTGGCGGCCAATGCCTTGTATCCCATCGCCACGCCGGCGGCCAACAGCCTCTCGGCCGCAGCGACGGTAACGCCTTGATGGCCTGCAGATCAGCCTTCGGGCTGATCTGCTTGCATCGAAATTTCAGTCCTAATTTTCAAGAGGAATTCATATGAATAGCATTTTCAATTTTCGCCGCAGCAGCAGGCTGCTGGCGCTGATGGCGGCCATGATCGCGCTTGGTTCAACCGCAGCCTGGGCGCAAAGTCCGGCCGAGTTGCTGACCTTGAAGGAGAAGATGAGTTACTCGACCGGCGTGATGACCGCGCGCACGCTGGCCAAGAACGGCGTGCCTTTTGACGCCGAACTGCTGGTGCAGGGCCTGCGCGACGGCATGGCCGGCGGCGCCATCCGCATCCCGGAAAAAGAGCTGAAAGTGGTGCTGCAATCAATGCAGGCCGACATCCTGCGCAAGCTCAGCAGTGAACGCTCGGTCAAGGCCAGCATCAACCGCGAGAACGGCCTGATCTACCAGGCTGATTACCGCAAGAAGTCCGATGTCAATGTACTGCCGGGCAACCTGATGTACCGGGTGATCAAGGACGGCACGGGGGACAGGCCGGGCGATTTGAGCCAGGTCGTGGTGCGCTACCAGGGCCATTTGATCGACGGCACCGAGTTCGACGCTACCCCCGAAGGCAAGACCGCCACGATCAAGCTGTCGGAGGTGATCTCGGGCTGGCGCGAAGCGCTCAAGCATATGCCGGCAGGTGCGACCTGGGAGATCGTTGTCCCGCCAACGCTGGCCTACGCCCACCGCGGCGCGGGTGGCATCGGGCCGAACGAAACGCTGGTGTTCAACGTCGAACTGGTCGCTGTCGTTCAATAGGTCGCCAAGTGAAAAACCAGCCGAACCAACGCAGGGTCTTGCTCGACCCGGCCGGCAGCATGCTATCCGCCTTGATCAGACGTTTGGCGCTAAGCCTGCTTGCCTTCGCAAGCCTGGGCTCGGCGCAGGAAGCGCGCAGCGAGCCGCTACAGCCGGCGCCGCTGTCGGCGACAGACTCAAGCCGGCTCGAGCGGCAGCGCATCTCGGCGCGCAATTGGCGCAGCGACCTGAGCGTGCCTGCCGAGACTGCGGCCCTGTCCGACGACCCGCAAGTCATTGCAGCAGGTGCCCGTATCTACCTCGAGGGCCTGCGTGACAAGGGCCAGCCTCTGGTAGGCCTGCGGCTCGATGGTCAGGTGCGCGTCGCCGGCGCAGCGGCAGCCTGTGTGCTCTGCCACCGGCGCAGCGGGCTCGGCGCGGTCGAGGGGGTGAACCAAATCGCCCCGATCACTGGCCGCTATCTGTTCGACCAGGACCGCCGTGCGGTCGTGAACATGAATCTGCGCGCCCGCAAGAGCTTCAACCAGCGCCATGAGCCATACAGCCTGACCACGCTGGCCAAGGCCTTGCGCGACGGCTTGCATGAAAGCGGGCGTCAGCTCGACCCCTTGATGCCGCATTACCAGCTCAGCGATGCCGAGGTCCTGGCCGTCGCGAGCTATCTGCGCAGACTGTCGAACAGCTGGTCCGCTGGCGTCAGCGAGAAAAGATTGCAGCTGGCCACCGTGGTGACGCCCGACGTGGACCCTGAGAGCCGGCGCATCTTCCTGGCCACGGTCAATGCCATCGTCGCGCAAAAAAACGGCAACATTCTGCACAGCGCGGGTCAGCGAACCATGTCCAGCGGCGCGGAGATGGTGCTGCAGACCGACCGCAGCTGGAACATGCAGGTCTGGCAGCTGCAGGGCCAGCCGTCGAGCTGGGGCGCACAGCTCTTGCGCTTGCAAGCAGAACATCCGGTCTTTGCCTTGGCCTCGGGTCTGGGCGCCGGCAATTGGGAACCGGTGCAGCGCTTTTGCGAACTGCAGGCCCTGCCTTGCTGGTTCCCGAGCGTGGCTGCCGTGCCGGCCCAAAGCAGTTTTTACAGCGTCTATTTTTCACGCGGTGCCGCGCTTGAGGCCGAGGTACTGGCGACAAGCCTGACTGCCGGCGGGAAGCGCGGGAAACTGCTGCAGGTCTACGCCGATGCTGGCGTCGCTGACAGCGCAGTCACCGCGATGCGGGCCAGGATGGCCGAAGCGGCGATCAGTTCGAGCGAATTCCGGCTCAATGTCGATGCCGCCGGAGTCGCTGGCCTCGCCGCGCGGCTGGTGGCGCTGAATGTCGAAGACAGCGTGGTCTTCTGGCTCACCCCCAGCCAGCTGCAAGCACTCGATCAGCTGGCGCCGTCCCAGGCATCGAGCTATTTTTCGGCCTCGCTCGGAGGCGGCGACCAGCTGGCGCTGAATCCAGCCTGGCGCAAGGCCGCGCATCTGCTTTACCCCTACCAATTGCCCGAACTGCGTCAGCGCGGGCTGGCGGTTTTCAAGGAATGGCTGCGCATTCGCCAGTTGCCGCTGGAAAACGAGCTGCTGCAATCCGAGGTCTATTTCGCCTTGAATTACCTCAACGACACCCTCGTCGACATGCTCGACAACCTGCATCGCGACTACCTGCTCGAACGCGGCGAAAGCATGCTCAGCCTGCGCGAAGCCGCCAGGGCCGAGGATGAGGCGCGCGGCTTGGGTCTGCCCCGCATGACCCAGGTGCAGCCGGGGTCGAAACCGCTGCGCCCGATGACCCCGCGCGCCCTGCCCCATGCGGTGCTGCTCGGCAGCAACTCTCCGCCGCCCCAAGTCAGCGGCGCGCCGATGCTGCAGGCCGAGTCTGACGATGTCAGCCCGAACGCCCGCAACAGCGGCGCACCGCAAAGTACCAGCGCCTATCCCCGGCTCAGTCTGGCCCAGTTCCAGCGCCATGCCAGCAAGGGCGCTTACATCGTCCGCATCGACAACGATCAACAACTGCACGCCGAATCAGACTGGATCATTCCATGAAGCATGTCATTCATCCCGAGGTCAGCCGACACGGCAAGGTCTCAAGGCTGCGTCATGCCATGCCGCTGGCGATCTGGCTGCTCGCAGCAGGATCAGTCTTGCCGGCAGCAGCGCATGACAACCATGCCGGTCATGGCCTGGCGAAAGAACAGACCCGCAGCGAACATGACTATCCGCTGCCGGCGCTGAAGTTGACGCGGGCCGATGGGCAGCGCCTCAGCTTGAGCGAAGCGATCGACGACGGCCGGCCGGTGATCCTCAACTTCATCTACACCTCCTGCAACGCGGTCTGCCCGGTCACCAGCCAGGTTTTTTCCGAGCTGCGCGAGCGCCTGGGCGCCGAGCGAGACAAGGTCAATATGGTGTCGATCTCGATCGACCCCGAGCAGGACACGCCGCGCCTGCTGACCGAATACGCGAGGCGCTTTGGCAGTGCCGGCATCTGGGCCCATTACACCAGCAGCAGCGCCGCTGCAGTCGAGATTCAGCGTGCCTTCGGCGCTTGGCGCGGCGACAAGATGAACCACCAGCCGATCACCTATCTGCGCGCCGCACCCGGCAAACCCTGGGTACGCCTGGACGGATTTTTCGGCCCTGCCGCACTGCTGGCCGAATACCAGAAAACAGTTCAGACCCGCAGCGCCCGGGCTGCGCTTTGATCACCCGAAAACCGCTCCACCCCGCCGATAACTTCACGGCATCAACTTGAAATGGAAATCATGAAAAATTCACGCCTTCTCCTGCTGGCCTGCCTGGTCATCCCATTGGCTGCGATGGCTGTCACGCCACCGGCCAAGCCCGCTTCAGCAGTTGCAAAAGCCGCAGTACCCGCATTGTCGGCATCGACCCTGCGTGCCGAAGTCAAAGGCGCTGCAGCGCCGCGCCAACTGATGGCTTCATGCGAAAAGAAAGCCAGCGCACAAAGTCTGCAGGACGTTGAACGAAAAACCTTCCTGACCGCTTGCATGGCGGGCAAATAAAGCCTCAGAAAAAAACCGTCGCCGCTTTGGGCACAATCGGCTGGCCGCGCCTTTCATTCCGGAAGACTGCGGCCGAAGTTGTTCCGGAGATTTTCGATGCGACGTTTTTTTGCCCTCGGCTTGCTCGGCGCTGCGCTGCTCGGCAGCGCTCATGGCCAGACCCTGCGCTGGGCCAGTTCGGGCGACCCCTTGACGATGGACCCGTTTGCGCAGAACGAGACCTTGACCAACCAGGTCAATGCACAGGTCTATGAATTCCTGGTCGCGCGTGACAAACAGCTCAAGCTGGTGCCGCAATTGGCGCTGGAGTGGAAGCAGTCGAGCCCCCTGAAATGGGTTTTCAAACTGCGACCGGGCGTCAAGTTCCACGACGGCCGGCCGTTCACTGCCGACGATGTGGTGTTTTCAGTCAAACGCGCACAGCAACCGAGCTCACAAATAGCGATGTATGCCAACGCGATGGGTGAAGCCAGAAAGGTCGATGACCTGACGGTCGAGTTCACTCTGCCGCAGGTCAACCCGATCTTTTTACAGCATGTGAACACGGTCTACATCATGAGCCGCGGCTGGGCCGAGGAGAACAAGGCCACGAAGACGCAGGACTTTGCCAGCAAGGAGGAGTCCTATGCCGCCTTCCATGCCAACGGCACCGGCCCGTTCCAGCTCGTCAGCCGCGAGCCCGACAGCAAGACCGTCTACAAGCGCAACCCCAACTACTGGGGCCAGATCGAAGGGAATCTGCAGCAGATCATCTACACCCCGATCAAAAGCGATGCAACCCGCACCGCCGCGCTGGTCTCGGGCGAAATCGACTTCTTGCTCGACCCCTCGCCGCGCGACATTGACCGGCTGCGCGCCACTGCTGGCGTCAAGGTCGTTGACGGGCCCGAGAACCGCATCATCTTCATCGGCCTCGACCAGGGCCGCGATGAGCTGCTCTACAGCAACATCAAGGGCAAGAATCCGCTCAAGGACTTGCGCGTGCGGCGCGCGCTGTACCAGGCGATCGACATCAACGCGATCCGGGACAAGCTGATGAACGGCCAGTCAGCGCCGACCGGTGCGCTCGTGCCTTCGCCGCTGGGCAGTTTCAACGACCCGGCCATCGAGGCCCGGTTGCCTTTCGACCCGGTGCTGGCGCAAAAGCTGCTCTCCGAAGCCGGCTACCCGAGTGGCTTTGAGTTCACCCTCGATTGCCCGAACAACCGCTATGTCAACGACGAACGCATTTGCATGGCGCTGGCTTCTCAATGGGCCAAGATCGGCATCAGGACCAAGGTCAATGCCCAGCCGAAAGCGCTGTTTTTCAGCAAGGTGGAAAAGCTCGACACCTCGGCTTATCTGTTCGGCTGGGGCGGCTCGATCACCGACCCCGAAAGCATCTTCACCTCGCATTACCGTAAGCGTGGTGAAAAAGGCATCGGCGAATACAACCGCGGCAATTTCAAGGACGAAGAACTCGATGCCCTGGTCGCAGCCTCGAGCCGGGAAGCTGATCCGGACAAACGGCAGGCCTTGATCAAGCAAGTATTCAAGCGCGAAGCCGAACAGATCCACTACCTCCCGCTGCACCGCCAGTTCATCCCCTGGGCCGCGCGCAGCCATGTCAGCGTGGTGCACCGACCTGACAACTGGCTGGAATGGCGCTGGATCAAGCTCGGCAACAAACCCTGAGTCGTTCCCAGGCAATGTCTGGAACAGGTGTAAGCTGGTCACGGTCAACCACCGGAGCGATCGTGACTGATGACGAACAAGCAAGGGCCTACCATTTCTTCCTGGCAGCAAAAAAATGCCGCGAGGCTGCCGAAGCATTTGACAATGCCTCGGACCTTCTGAAGGAAGGCAAGTCCGAGTTGTCCTATATGGCCGGCAAGAAAGGCCGCGACCTGGTCGAGGACCTGTTCCCCAAGGAAGTGAACCTGCCGCGGCGCCCGCAGCCCAGCAAAACTGACGAGGCGGTGGAGACAATCAAGACCGGCTTTGCCTACGGCAAGATGATCCTGCCCGGTCTCGCCCTGATTGGCCTGCTGCTCTGGCTGGTGCTGTCGGGCACCACTGGCAATATCGCCGGCAACTACGAGAACATGACCCCCGAGCAAGCCACAAAGGCAGCCGCTTACCCGAAGAAATAGCTTGCAGGCGATAGCCTCGGACCCTGTCGCGGTGGAACTGGTCTATATCGATGCCGGGCTGATCGTTGTCAACAAGCCGCCCGGCCTGCTGTCGGTGCCGGGACGCGGCCCGGACAAGCAGGACTGCGCCTTGCATCGCTTGCAACGGCAATATCCCGAGGTGCTGGTCGTGCACCGACTGGACATGGCGACCTCGGGATTGCTGCTGTTTGCTCGCAGCCCCGCGATGCAGCGCCAGCTGAGCCTGGCTTTCGCCACGCGCCAGGTGCACAAACGCTATATCGCGCAACTGCATGGTTTGCTGGACGGCGCCGACGGCCATTGGCAAATGGTCGACCTGCCGCTCAGCGCAGACTGGCCGAACCGGCCGCGCCAGCAAGTCGATCTGGTCTCGGGCAAACCGGCGATGACGCGCTGGCAATTGTTGAGGCATGATCTGCCAGCCCTCAGCACCCGAGTCATGCTGGAGCCGGTCACCGGGCGCACGCACCAGTTGCGCGTGCATATGCAAGCCATCGGCCATCCGGTCATCGGCGACATGCTCTACGCCGACGGCTTGCCGCCAGCCCCGAGAATGCTGTTGCATGCCAGTCAGCTGACCCTGCCAACCGAAGGCCTGCAATTCGAATGTCCACCGGAGTTTTGATGCCCGAACCGATCCATCCCGACGCGCTGCACTCGCCGGCGGCCGAGCGCAACAAGCAGCCGATCCTGCACGCGCTGCAAGCGATTCTGCCGGCCGAAGGTCTGGCGCTCGAAATCGCCAGCGGCAGCGGCCAGCATGTCGCGCATTTTTCAGCCGGGATGCCGGGCTGGCGCTGGCTGGCTTCCGATCCCGCAGCGCCGGCCTTGGCATCGATTGCCGCCTGGTGGCCCGAAGGCCCGGCGCCCTTGCAACTCGATGTCCAGCAGGATGACTGGTCGCTGCCCGTCAGCCACCGGCAGCTCGACGCCATCTTCAGCGCCAATATGCTGCATATCTCGCCTTGGGCCAGTTGTGCTGGATTGCTGCAGGGTGCGGCGCGCCATCTGGCTGAGCATGGTCGGCTGATCGTTTACGGCCCGTTCATCGTCCCTGGCGAAGCCCTCGCAGCCGGCAACCAGGCATTCGACGCGGATCTGCGCCAGCGCAACGAGCAATGGGGACTGCGCTCTCTCGACCAAGTCGAACGCCAGGCCAGCGCTTGCAATCTGTTGCTGGAACAGCGCTTGGCCATGCCTGCCAACAATCTGCTGCTGGTGTTCCGGCGCTCAGCCCTTTGAATCTTCCAACAAGGACATTCCGATGACCCAGGACCTTTACATCATTACCGGCGCATCGCGCGGCATGGGCGAGGCGATTGCCATGCAATTGCTCAGACCCGGCCATCTCGTCATCGGCATCTCGCGAGGCATCAGCCCGGCCTTGCAGGCCAAGGCCGCTGCGCTGGATCTGCCGTTGCAACAATGGCAGCATGATCTCTCCCAGCCCTTGGCTGCCGCGCATGAATTGCAGCGATGGCTCGAGGCTCAGCCTGAGGGCAGCTTCAGCCGCGCCACTTTGATCAACAATGCCGGCGTCATCCCCAGACTCGGTCCGGTCGATGCAACGCCGCTGGAAGATCTGTCGAACGCATTGCGGATCGGGCTCGAAGCCGCCTTGCTGCTCAGCAGCGCCTTCCTCCGCGCCACCGCCGCCATCGGCAGCTCAAGGCGCATCCTCAACATCTCATCGGGCTTGGGGCGTCGAGCGATGGCCGGCAGTGCCGCCTATTGCGCAGCCAAAGCCGGCATGGACAACCTGTCGAGCGCAATGGCGTTGGACGAAGCGAACAAGCCGCAGGGTGCATCGATCGTCTCGCTCGCGCCCGGTGTCATCGACACCGACATGCAGGTGCAATTGCGCGCAGGGGATCCGAGCGGCTTTCCGGATCAGCAAGCCTTTGTCAACCTCAAGAACAATGGGCAATTGATGAGCCCGGTCCATGCGGCCAGCCTCGTGCTCGGCTATCTGGATCGCCAGGACTTCGGCCGGCGGGTGCTGGCCGATGTCAGGGACAGCCCGAATTGATTTGTGCCCTTGTCCATTGACAATTCACGCTCCGGTCCCATATCAGCTGTTCGTTCAATGCCCTAAGGAGAGAATGTGAAACGCATCTTGCTCACCGCTGTGATAGCCCTGCTTGCCCTCAGCCTGCCTGCAATTGATGCCGAGGCCAAACGGCTCGGTGGCGGCAACTCCAGCGGCATGAAACGTGCAGCGCCGGAGCCGAGCAAAGCGGCACCCGCCCAGGCTGCTCCAGCGCCAGCCGCACCGGCACCAACTCCGGCTGCACCAGCAGCGCCGCCGCCAAGAAGCAGTTGGATGGGCCCAATCGCCGGACTGGCTGCCGGAATCGGCTTGGCTGCCTTGGCCAGCCATTTCGGCTTCGGTGGCGCTTTGGCCAATGTGATGACAATGGTTCTGATCGGCATTGCCGTGATGTTCCTGATCGGTTTCCTGATGCGCCGTTTCGGCAAGTCAAGGCCTCAGGAGGGCTTGCAAGGCATGCAGTTCTCGGGAGCCGGTGCGCCATTTCCGGGTCAGCAGCCGCTCAATGCAGCGCCGCAAGCCTCAGGATCGCCTGAAATTCCAGTGCAGTCAGCGGCTGTCGCAGCACCGGTCGCGAATGACGGTTTTGACGTTGCCGGGTTCGAGCAGATTGCCAAACGCGTCTTCCTCCGCCTGCAACAAGCCAATGACGCAGCCGATCAAAACGACCTGCGCCGTTTCACCACGCCGGAAATGTTCAGCTCAATACAGCTGGAACTGCTCGAGCGCAAGGGCTTCCAGCATACCGAAGTGCTGCAACTCGATTCCAAGGTGATCGAGCGGGTTGAAGAAAATGGCCTGCAGATCGTCAGCGTGCGCTTCTCGGGCATGCTCCGCGAACAAGCCGAGGCCGAGCGCTTTGACGAAGTCTGGCATCTGGTACGGCCGCTGGACGGCAGTCGCGAATGGGCCATCGCCGGCATCCAGCAAAGCGCCTGAGTTTTCGGCTGCAAGATTGGCACAGGGTCGAAAAACTTCGACGCTGTGCCTTTTGTCTTTCAGCCGACCAGATTGGCCAGCGTCAGCAAGGCCAGCAACAGCATCCACAGCACGACCGAGCGCCACACCAGGCCGACGACGCTTTGCAAGGCGCCGACTTGTAGCGGCTGACCTGGCGTCGAGCCATCTGCCGCAGTTTCATCACGGGCGACCCCCGCTTCGAAGGTCTGACTGCGGTCAGGCGTCACACCGGGCGCAGCCGCACCGCCGAGTTGCAGTCCGAGCGCGCCGGCTGCCGCAGCGAGCAGGATGCCCTCGTTCGGATGCAGCCAGAGCTTGGCATCGCGGCGCCAGCCGTTCACTGCCTCTTCAAAGTTGCCGACGATGGCAAAACCGGTGGCAGTCATTCTTGCCGGCAAGTAGTCGATCCAGCGAAACATCCGATCCGACAAACGCATCAGCAATTCGTTGGTCGGGGCATCGATCGTGCGGCTCTTGAAAGACCAGTAGCGACTGGCAAATTCGGCCATACGGTACAGCACCGCGCCGGCCGGCCCCAGGCCCAGCGTCGAGAGCACGACGAACCAGAAAAAGACACCGAACACATGGCGATGCGCGGCCAGCAAGGAATGTTCAACCGCATGTCGCAACAACTCGGTGCGCGGCAATTCACTGGCGTCTAGGTGCCGCCATTCCGACAGCAGGCGGCGCGCTTCGAGGTCGTCGCCGCGCTCGAGCGCATCGCGGATATCGGTGAAGTAATGGCTGAACTGCCTGAATCCCAGCGTCAGGTAGAGCACCAGCACATCCAGCGCCAGGGCCAGCAGGACGGTGAAATGCCGAACAGCAAGATAAACCAGCCCGGTGGCCAGTGCCGGCCCGAGCACCGTGATCGCCCAGACCACCATCGCATGGTGTTCCCGCCCCGCATCAAAATTGCGCCCGGTCCAACGCACCCAAGCGATCACGCCGTGGTGAATACGGTTGTCATGGCGCAGCGGTTTGAGCTGCTCACAGAGCAAGGCCAGCAAGACAGCAAAGAAGTTCATTGAGCCGGATGATAGCGGGCCATTGACGATGCCGCGAATTCAGGCGCGCAGGAAACGATAGAAGTTGCGCAGCATCGCGGCTGTTGCGCCCCAGATGAAGTAATCGTCAGGCCGGTCCGGCGCCGCCGGATTGGCCCATGGCATCGACAGAAACTCCCTGGATTTTCCGGCGGATTCGAAGCGGTGGCGTCGGTGGTTGGCAGGGTCCATCAGGAATTGCAAAGGAACCTCGAAGGCCTCGGCGACTTCGAAGTCATCCAGCTTGAGCTGAAATCCCGTGTGCACCAGGGCCACGCAGGGCGTGACCCGAAAGGCCGTCACCGTCGTATAAATCGGCAGGCGGCCGATGATGTCGATATGACTGCGCGGCAGGCCGATTTCTTCCTCGGTTTCACGCAAGGCCGTGACCTCGGCGCTGCCGTCATCGGCTTCGGCCCGGCCGCCCGGAAAACTGATCTGACCCGGGTGAGCGCGCAAATGGGCAGCGCGTCGGGTCAACAGGACATGCAAGCCGTCATCGCGCATCACCAGCGGCACCAGCACCGACGCGTCAGCCGGACTGTAGCCGCCGGCCAAGCCACCGTCTCCGGCAGATTCGACCTCCCACAACGGTGGTTGAGCAAATCTTTCGCGCAAGGCTGCGGGCGTCAGCAGCGCTTCCGGGACTGCCGGCAGATGGGCATCATTGCCGGTCACCGGCACCAACTGGGGCTTGAAGATTTGTGGGCGGGACATGGTCTGGAGTCGAGAGGCAGAATCGAAAAAGCCGCCCAAAGGCGGCTTTGCACCGGACTCGAAGTCCGGTCGGAATAATTCAAACTCAGGAGAGCTTTTCCTTGATCCGTGCCGACTTGCCTGAACGCTGGCGCAGATAGTACAGCTTGGCACGACGGACATCGCCACGGCGCTTGACTTCGATCGATGCGATCAAAGGGCTGTAGAGCTGGAACGTGCGCTCAACGCCTTCGCCGTTCGAGATCTTGCGAACGATGAAGCCGGAATTCAGGCCGCGATTGCGCTTGGCAATCACCACGCCTTCAAACGCTTGCACGCGCTTGCGCGTACCTTCAACGACGTTCACGCTGACGATCACCGTGTCGCCAGGGGCGAACACAGGAATAGTCTTGTTCAGGCGAACAATTTCTTCTTGCTCAAGGGTTTGGATCAAGTCCACGGTTTCTCCTAGTGATCATGGCGGCGTCGAAGCTCTTGATCCGTCAGCATGACGGCAAAAGACTTGATGAATTCCGGCTCTTATGAGCCAGGCTTTTCAGCCTGGGCTCGCCGGTTTCGACCCACCAGAGGATCGGACAGCCTGCTAGTATAGCCTGAGAAGCCGATTCAAGCCTTCAACCCAGCCAGAAATTGCTCATCAGTTGCAGTCAGGCGTCCGGCCTGCCGCGCTGCATCGATCAAATCGGGGCGCCTTTGCGCGGTGATCTCCAGCGAACGATCGCGCCGCCAGCGCGCGATCCTGCCGTGGTGACCCGACATCAGCACCGCTGGCACCGGCAAATCTGCGGCTTGCTCAGGCAGACCGGTCAACTGTTCAGGCCGACTGTAATGCGGGCAATCGAGCAAGCCCTCTGAAAAGCTATCCTGCTGGTGCGATTGCGCATCATGCAGCACGCCATCCTGCAGCCTGGCCACGGCATCGAGCAAGGCCAATGCCGGCAACTCACCACCCGACAGCACGAAGTCACCCAGGCTCAGCTCAAGCGTGACATGTCGGTCGAGAAAGCGCTGATCGATGCCTTCATAACGCCCGCACAGCAGCACGCCGCCCTGCCCTTGCGCCAACTGCTGCACCATGGCCTGATCGATTGGCCGGCCGGTGGGGCTGAAATGAATGATCGCCGGTTTATCCTGATCAGCCTGACTCGTGACCCGTTCGGCTTTGATGCATGCCAGCGTCCGTTCGAGCGGCTCGGCCAGCATCACCATGCCGGGGCCGCCACCAAAGGGCCGGTCATCGACACGGCGATAGTTGTCATCGGCAAAGTCGCGCAACTGCCAGAGCCGGACATCGACCTGACCGGATTCAAAGGCCCGGCGTGTCACGCCCTGGCTCAGATGCGGCCCGAACAGTTCGGGGAACAAGGTGATGACGTCAAAGCGCATCTGACGCATCGGTCTCAGTAATCCAGACCCCAGTCGACGGTGATCAGTCGTTGTTCCAAGTCGACGTTATCGACATAGACCTGAACGAAAGGCACCAGCCGCTCTTGGTCAGGCTTGATCGGTGCAACCAGTTCGGGAGGCAGCAAACGCAAGACGCTGTGCGGGCCCGCATCGATCAAACCGATCACCTCGCCGAGCGCTTCACCCTGGCGATTGACCACATTCAGGCCGATCAGGTCGACCCAGTAATATTCATTCGGATCGGTGGCTGGAAAGGCCTGGCGCGAGATGAAGATGCGCGCACCGCGCAGCGTTTCTGCGGCATTACGGTCCGCGATGTCCTGGACGCTGGCAACAATGCCTTCGCCATGTTCGCGGACGCTGAGAATTTTCAGCAGACTCGGCAGCGAGGATTTGAATCCCGCCGCAGCCGCGCCACCTTGCAACGCCGGCTGGATGAACCAGCGACGTGAGGAAAAAAGCGCCTGGGCATCGCTGGAATAGGCTTGCACCCTGATCCAACCCTTGACACCCCAGGCATCAAGAATGCACCCGACTTCGATCGCGTCCTCTGGCCAGGCCGGCTCTTCATTGCCGGTCGGCGCAGCGCGCAATCCTGCGGGTGATCTTGTCATCGCCAAGCTTGCTTAGACCGCAGCCTTCTTGGCTTGGTCGACCAGACGCTGGACAGTGGGCGACAGTTGCGCACCAACGCCAACCCAGTAGCTGACGCGGTCAGCAGCGACGCGCAAAGGCTCGGCAGCACCCGAAGCGACCGGATTGTAAAAACCGACCTTCTCGATGAAGCGGCCGTCACGACGGTTCTGGCTGTTAGCCACGACGATATTGTAAAAAGGGCGCTTCTTGGAGCCGCCACGAGCCAATCGAATCACAACCATGATGTTTCCTATCAATCAAATGCTTCCACCGCACCAGGAGACACACAGGGCGAGCAGATCGGGTAGCGCCAGGGTTTGAACTTTGTCGAAGACAATGATCGAACGCGGCCGCCAAGGTTGTCGCTGTAGATACGCCGAATCACTCACAATGAGGATTCGACCAGCGCCAAAACCAAACATTGTAAACTGGCCCGAGCAGAATTGCCTCCATGACAACAGAAAATCAAAAAACTCCCACCGGCCTGACCCTCAGGCCCAGCTCCGCAGCCGATTTAGCCGCAATCCAGGCCATTTATGCTGAAGCCGTTTTGCATGGCACCGGCACTTTCGAAACCGAAGTCCCGGCTATCGAGGAGATCTCGCGCCGCCGCGACGAGGTCTTGTCACGCGGCCTGCCCTGGCTGGTGGCCGAAGCCGAAGGACAGGTGGTCGGCTACGCTTATGCCAACTATTTCAGGCCGCGCCTGGCTTACCGTTTCTGTCTGGAAGACTCGGTCTACCTGCGCCCGGATCAGCAGGGCCGCGGAGTCGGCAAGTTGCTGCTGACCGAACTGATTTCACGCTGCGAAGCCGCCGGCGCAAGGCAGATGCTGGCCGTGATCGGCGACTCGGACAACCTGGGCTCGATCGGCGTACACCGTAGCCTGGGCTTCACCACAACAGGCTTGCTGAAAAGTTCGGGCTGGAAATTCGGCCGCTGGCTTGATGTTGTGCTGATGCAACGGCAACTCGGTTCAGGCGATCAAAGCAGCCCGGAGGCTTCATGAATTACAAATCCAAAACCATCG
>CANFIC010000047.1 GCA_947446685.1 Burkholderiales bacterium | reverse complement strand
TCCGGCGGGCTGACGAAGTAGGGTGATTGCGGCACGGCCTCGTCGATTGCCGAACATAAAATTGTCCGTGGATCATTGAAGATATCAGTCAGGTCGATATCCGATATGACAACGCGTAGCAATCCGGTGTTCATGATTACGATCCGGAGTTGCTGCAGACTCGGTCGGGACTTGAGTAACTCGAGAGCAAGAAATCCAAGGCCTAGTCCATAGAGAGTCAGTACCGGGCTTGGAGCCAGACTTTTTGCCTGGACGACTGCTTCGCTTTCCGGGTCGTGTCGACTACTGAGTTGCAATTCGTTGACGCATAACGTTGCGCTGATGCCCTGTCTGACTTCTACATGAAGGTCGGCCAAGTCATGGGCTTTGACTTTGCGCGCCAGGTTGGGCCAACGGGTTGCCATAGCGGCGAGGTTGCTTTCAAACAGTTCATCTTCCATGTCCTGGGTGCAGTCTTTTTAAATTGAGTTGAATCTGGGTAATAAATATAAAAATACTGTTGGTTTGAATTCGACGGTTCGCTACTGAAATACAGAATTTGCTTCACGGTTTTTTCGAGACATGGAGATCTGATGCCGGCGAGTCGGGTTGAAAGTCTTGTCCCTTGCATGATTCGTTCGGGCCTTGAGCCGACAATAATCCTTTTCGACGACGCAACACTACCACATTGGCCCGCATTGTGGCGTTGCAATCAACCTCTTGTCGTCATCGACGTCAGCTTTTTTGGGCACTCGAGCGACTCGGTCACGCTCCTCAAACGAAGATGGCTCGGCCTATGAACCTTGCTGCCGGTTGTTTACAGGGATTCCATTGTGCACTTTCGGAAGTAATCGACAGTCTCCAGCTTGCATGGCAAGGGCTCGAGGCCGGGGTTCTCCATGCAGTCACCTGCGGTTCTGGAGTTGTCGATCTTGCCGTTGCGTTGTCGCTTGCGGGCATGAGATAATTTGTCGGCAATGTCAGACGGTTGCGGAATTTGGCTAAAATTTGGGTTGCTGATTGTCCGGGAAATTTCATTCGAAAATTATATATTATCCAGTCGGTTTATTTGAATGAGTGAAATTTTTTTAATTTATCTGCCTTGCCCATAAATCATGATTTAATTGGCTGGGTAAAATTCATAGATACCATAATGAATAAACAAAAATTGTACTATTCTGGCCAGCTTGGCGGGGCTTATGGCTGGGGCGTATGCGGGGAAAACCTGACTCGAGAGCTTTCTGCCCATTATCAGATTGCCGGGCCTGAGGATGCTGATATCGTGTTCATGCCGCTTGTTGATTATGACTTCAACCCGAATGGCAATGAACGCGCGCGTTTGAATGTTGCCTATACATTTTTTGAGGCCGAACTCGGTCACAAGGCGGCTGCCAACGCGGCTCGATATGATGTTTTGTTCGCCGGTTCTACCTGGTGTCTGGAACGAATGCGGGAAGCTGGTATTGCCAATGGCAAGTTGCTTATTCAAGGGGTCGACAATTCAATTTTTTACCTTCGACCGCCGCGCAAGGGTTCGCATTTGAAAGTGTTCTCTGGCGGGAAATTCGAATGGCGCAAGGGCCAGGATCTGGTTATCGCGGCCTTTCGCGAGTTCCTGAAAGTCCATCCGACGGCGGAATTGATCTGTTCTTGGAGCAATCGCTGGCCGCAGTTCGTCAATTCGATGGTCAAGTCGCCGTTTTTGGAGTTCGATGGCGTGGCTGGGGCTAATCAGCAGCAATTGTTCGAAAGCCTTCTGCTGCGAAATGGCATTCCATTCGAGAATTTTTCGGTTTTGGAGGAGTTATCACAGCCTGAATTGACATCAGTCATGTGGGATACCGACTTCGGTGTTTTCCCGAATCGGTGTGAAGGTGGAACAAATCTTGTACTGATGGAGTACCTCTCATGCGGACGCCGTGCTGTCGCCAATCTGAAGACCGGACATGCTGACCTTGTCGGCGCTGATATTCATGAGATTGAGTGCGGCACCAGCCCTGAAAATTTCGCAGAACAGTCCGTCGAATCGGTCTTGGCATCAATGCTTGCCTGCGCGAAGGCGCGCGACCGCCAAACGAACCACCGCTGGCATTGGTCCGACTCAGCACAGGTCGTGGTCGACGCCATCAACAGCCTTTGACTTATTGCGCTCGAAGCCATCGGGAACTTGTCGTCTTGGCATTTTCGGTGCCATCTTTATGCGTCCCTGGGCTCAATCGTTGGCAGGTACCCGAGTCGAATCGTATCAAACCATGACAGTCGTTTAGCTGAGCCATTGCAGTGGCGTCGTCCGCTTGTAGAGCGTTCGAGTTGAGCTTGGCAGGGGACGATCAAGTCGGGCTGCGGATGCTTATGGATTCGGCTTCCTGCATGACGGATGTCAAGTGCGACAATGGTGAGACGAGCCGTTGCGGGATCGCGGGTCGTTTTTTAGGTGAAAGACTGCTTTGGCCTCATGGGTCGCCGGTTGGCGCTGTGGCAACAAGCTCAGTTGTGGCTTGTTTTTTCGAAGGATAACGGCCATGGTCGTCTGGCCGATGTCCGGCTGAACGCCTGCTGGAAGCCTGCTCTATGGTAGCTGGTGAAAATTAATTTTTCTGGAATTTCAAATAATTCTCCATTAAGCTTTTTATTTATAAAAAAATAGAGATTTATTCTATGCCACGGAAATCGAGACCAGTTCCCAAGAGACAAATTCCTCAAAACAAGGAGGCTCTGCGTTCTTTGATGCAACTGAATGATGCAGTCGCACTGCATCATCAAGGGCGTTTGAAAGAGGCGCAGGATATTTACAAGTCGATACTGAGAAACAACCCATCTTCATTTGAAACAATAAATCTGCTCGGATTGATTTCCCTGCAGACTGGAAATTTCAGGGTTGCGGCGGATCTCTTTGCCAAGGCAATCAAGTTGAATCCGGGTATTGCCGATTTTCATTCCAATTTGGCCGCAGCATTGAAGGGCCTGAATCAATTGGTCTTGGCAGTTGCGAGTTATGACAGTGCGATTGCAATCAAGGCAGATGATGCTGAAGTCTGGTTCAACCGCGGCAATGTTTTGAAGGAGCTCAAGCAGCTGGATGCGGCGCTGCGGAG
The DNA here is from genome assembly GCA_947446685.1 of Burkholderiales bacterium. GTDB lineage: Bacteria > Pseudomonadota > Gammaproteobacteria > Burkholderiales > Burkholderiaceae_C > Paucibacter_A. The sequence goes on along the minus strand of CANFIC010000047.1, from coordinate 12,616 downwards.
TTATGAGTCAGCCGTCAATATAGATCCGGAATATTTCGAGGCGCATATCAATCTTGGCAATGTTGCAAGGGACCTTGAAAAATTCGATGCCGCTTTGGCAAGTTACGGCAAGGCCATAGCTTGCAATCCGGATGATGCGGATGCTCGGTATAATCTTGGCAGTCTGTATTATGATTTGGGCAAATTTGAGTCCGCGGCACTCAGTTATTATGAATCGATCCGGATCAGGCCGGATTATGCCGAGGCTTTTGCCAATCTTGGCAATTCGCTGCAGGAGTTGATGAAATTTGAACTTGCCGTGATAAGTTATGATAGCGCTATCGCGATCAATAATGATTATGTAGAGGCCTACTCAAACCGTGGCAAGGCGTTGCGGGAATTGAAGCAGATGAAGGCGGCATTGGCCAGTTATGACAGGGCCATCCAGATAGATTCTGATTTCGTCGAGGCCCGCTTCAATCGAGGTATGTTATTGCTCCTTGACGGCGATTTAGTGGCCGGATGGCGCGGTTATGAGTGGCGCTGGAAAAAACTCGATGATGGTTTTATCGATCGCGCGTTTTCAAAGCCTCTGTGGCGCGGAAATATTTCAATTGCAGGAAAGAGAATATTGCTGCACTGCGAGCAGGGCTTGGGCGACACAATACAGTTTTGTCGCTATGTTCGTTTGGTTGCTGATCAGGGTGCGACGGTTGTGCTGGAGGTTCCGAAGGCGCTATTGAGTCTTTTTCAAGGATTGGATGGTCTAAGCGAATTGATCGAAAACGGGACCGCCTTGCCCGACTTCGATTTTCATTGCCCATTGCTGTCCTTGCCGCTGGCGTTCAATACAAGCCTCGAAGAGATCCCGGCGCGACAACGGTACCTTGCGGCGCAGTCCGACCGGATAGAAGAATGGAAGATGAAATTAGGGCCGCAGACCAAGCCCCGGGTCGGACTCGTCTGGAGCGGAAATCCGGCCCACAAGGGTGACAGCAGTCGAAGCATTGCAATGGGTGAGTTCCTGCCATTCTTGCCGGAAGGCTGCGAGTACTTCAGTTTGCAGAAGGAAGTCAGTGCCGCTGATGCGGAACAACTTCGCGCCTTTGGAAACATCAGGCAATTTGATCAGCAACTGGTCGATTTTTCGGAGACTGCGGCACTTTGTGAGTTGATGGACCTGGTGATCTCGGTCGACACCAGTGTTGCTCACTTGAGTGGCGCGCTTGGCAGGCCGACCTGGGTATTGCTGGCTCATGTGCCGGACTGGCGCTGGTTGCTGGATCGGGAAGACAGCCCCTGGTACCCGTCAGCGCGGCTTTTCAGGCAGAACAAGGCCGGCAACTGGCGGGCAGTTTTCGAAAAAATTGCCGCCGCTTTGCAGGAGTTGCCGACGATTCGGGACGAATCATCCGGTAATTGATCGGTCACTTTGACCGGGCGTCCAACGCTCGCTCGTGGCCGAAGCCCATTGGGCAAGTAATCGTTGGTCAAGAGTGTTGCCGCGAGTCTTGATCAGGGTTTCCACCATCCTTTGGCACCATCCTGACTCAGCAAGCCAGCATGGCTTCGTTCTGGGCCGCGACTTGAAGCGATCGGCTGCCGGGCCTTGCCAATCGACTGAACCCGCAGGACTAAACGGTTTTGAACGAATGTCCGTTATAGGCCGTAGCGACTCAAAAAAGCCAACCGGGTCAAACAAGTGGTCAATTTAACCTTAAAAAGGGTAAACTGACCGAAAGCTTTTAAGTAAAAAATTTTGTAGTAGGCGTGCCAGCGACTACGTACATCACCTTCTTCGGAATTTGCCATCATGACAATCAGCTCCACGACCGATGTCTCCGCTCTCACGACTGCTGTCATAGCGGCGTTGACCACGGCCGAGGTTGCAAGTTTGACCACGGCGCAGACAGCTTCATTGACGACCGCGCAGATCGTTGCGCTGACCACCAGCCAGATCGTTGCCTTGACGACGGACAGCGTTGCAGCCCTCGAAGTGGCTGACTTGTATGCGCTGGCAACCAAGCATCTGGCTGTCTTGACGACAGCGCAGCTGGCCGCTCTTGGCGACTCGCAGTTGGCGAGCTTCGGTACCAGCCAGATCGCGGTTTTGAGCACGGCTCAATTTGCCAGCCTGACAACGTCCAGCCTGAATGCCCTGACAACTGCCCAGTTTGCTGCCCTGACGACAGCTCAGACTGCCGGGCTGACGACGGCTCAGGTTGCTGCATTGGAAACAGCTGACTTGGCCAGTTTGAAGACGGCCAGTCTGGCCGCAATGACGACTGCCGGCATTGCTGCATTGACGACCGACGAGACAGTCGCTTTGACGACCGCGCAGGCCTACGCCTTGACGACCAGCCAGGTCGTAGCTTTGTCGACAGCCAGCGTGGCCGCATTCGAGACTGCCGACCTGTATGCATTGAGCACGAGTCAGGTGGCCGCGTTCACGACCGCTCAACTGGCCGCGCTCGGCACCAGCCAGGTGGCGATCCTGAGTACCAAGCAGGTGGCTGCGCTGACCACTGCGCAAATCGCTGGATTGACGACGGCAAACTTGAACGCCTTGACGACGCTCCAGTTTGCAGCTCTGACGACGGCCCAGTCCGCAGCGCTGACGTCCGCGCAGGTTGCCGCGCTTGAAACCGCCGATTTGGTCAGTTTGTCGACCACCGCTCTGGCGGCGATGAGTACGTCAGGGATTGCTGCGCTGACCACCGACGAGACAGCAGCGCTGTCCACTGCGCAGGCTTATGCCTTGACAACCAAGCAGGTTGCGGCGCTTTCGACAGCCAGCGTGGCCGCACTCGAGACTGCCGACCTGTATGCGTTGAGCACATCGCAGATACCATCGTTCACCACGGCGCAGTTGGCGGCCTTGGGTACCAGCCAGATTGCCATACTGAGCACCAAACAGGTGGCGTCGATGACCACCGCGCAAGTCGCCAGTTTGTCCTCGGACAGCTTGAACGCCTTGACCACCGTCCAGTTTGCTGCCTTGACCACGTCGCAGGCTGCAGCGCTGACCACGGCGCAGATCGCAACGCTGGAGACCGCTGACCTGGCTGCACTGACCACGGCGCAGATTGCAGCGCTGACTACCGTGCAACTGAATGCGTTGACCACCAGCGAGATGGTGAGCCTGGGAACCGCCCAGGTGGCTGCGATGACCACCGCACAGTTGGCAGGCCTGACGACGGCCAACCTGATTGCCTTGACCACGACCCAGTTTGCTGCGCTGACCACGACCCAGGCCGCGGGCCTGACGACGGCCCAGGTTGCCGCGCTCGAGACTGCTGACGTGGCCAGTTTGAAGACGGCCACAATGGCCGCTTTGGCGACCTCAAGGATCGCCGCCCTGACCACGGATGAAACGGTAGCCCTGACCACGGCGCAAGCCTATGCATTGACGAGCAGTCAGGTCGCTGCGCTGTCAACAGCCAGCGTGGCTGCGCTCGAAACCGCCGACCTCTATGCGATGAGCACGGCCCAGGTCGCATCGTTTACGACCAAACAACTGGCGGCTTTGGGCACCGACCAGATCGCCAGCCTCGGCACCAAGCAGGTAGCAGCAATCACCGCGGCGCAATTGGCCAGTCTGACGACTGCCAGCTTGAATGCCTTGACAACAGTCCAGTTCGCTGCCTTGACGACAAGTCAGACTGCCGGTCTGACCACGGCGCAGGTCGCTGCGCTCGAGACGGCTGATCTGGCTAGTTTGTCGACAGCAAGCCTTGCAACCTTGACGACGGCAGGCATTGCCGCGCTGACCACGGACGAAACGGTCGCCTTGACCACCAAGCAGGCCTATGCCTTGACGACCAATCAGGTCGCGGCGCTGTCGACGGCAAGTGTTGCTGCGCTCGAGACGGTCGACCTGTATGCATTGAGCACATCGCAGGTCGCTGCGTTCACCACGGCACAATTGGCCGCTCTGGGCACCAGCCAGATCGTCAGTTTGAGCACCAAGCAGGTGGCTGCATTCACCACGGCTCAATTGGCCAGTTTGACCACGGCCAGCCTGAACGCCTTGACGACGACGCAGTTCGCTTCGCTGACCACGGTTCAGGTTGCCGGACTGACGACCGCGCAGGCCGCTGCGCTGGAGACGACCGATCTGACCGCCTTGATCACGGCTCAAGTTGCAGCGCTGACTACGGCGCAGTTGAACGCCTTGACCACCGATGAAATGGTGAGTCTGGGGACCACCCAGGTGGCGGCGATCACCACCGCACAAGTGGCAGGCCTGACGACGGCCAACCTGAATTCTTTGACCACCACCCAGTTCGCTGCGCTGACCACCACCCAGGCTGCGGGCCTGACGACGGCCCAGGTTGCCGCGCTCGAGACTGCTGACTTGGCCACCTTGAAGACGGCCACATTGGCAGCCATGGCGACCTCCAGGATCGCCGCCCTGACCACCGATGAAACGGTAGCCTTGACCACGGCGCAAGCCTATGCCTTGACGACCACCCAGGTTGCAGCGCTCTCGACAGCCAGCGTCGCTGCGCTCGAGACCGTTGATCTTTATGCGATGAAAACGGCGCAGGTGGCTTCGTTCACGACCACACAGCTGGCGGCCTTGGGCACCACCCAGATCGCCAGTTTGAGCACCATCCAGGTGGCCGGGATGACCACGGCGCAACTGGCAAGTTTGACCACGGCCAGTTTGAACGCCTTGACGACGGCCCAGTTCGCGGCCATGACGACAAGCCAGGCCGCAGGCTTGACGACAGCCCAGGTTGCTGCGCTCCAGACCGATGATCTGGTCAGCCTCTCGACTGCCGCCATTGCAGCGCTGACCACAGCCGGCATTGCCGCGTTGACCACGGACGAAACAGTCGCATTGACCACCAAACAGGCCAATGCGTTGACCACCAAGCAGGTTGCTGTGCTGTCGACAGCCAGCGTCGCTGCTCTGGAAACCGCCGACTTGTACGCGATGAGCACGGCGCAGGTCGCCTCATTCACGACCACGCAATTGGCTGCACTTGGCACCAGCCAGATTATCAAATTGAGCACGGCGCAGGTCGCCGGACTGACTACCTCGCAAATTGCCGGTTTCACTACGGCCAGCCTGAATGCCTTGACCACGACCCAGTTCGCCGTGCTGATCACAGCGCAGGTTGCAGGGTTGACGACAGCGCAGGTTGCGGCGCTGGAAACTGCCGACCTGACGACCTTCAACACGGCGCAACTGGCGTCCTTGACCACCGCCCAGCTGGCGGCATTGACCACCAATGAAATGGTCAGCCTGGGGACCACCCAGTTGACAGGGTTGACGACGAACCAGGTGGCCAGTCTGACCACGGCCAGTTTGAATTCCTTGACGACAGCCCAGTTTGCTGCCATCACTACAGTCCAGGCCGCAGGGCTGACGACGGCCCAGGTCGCTGCCCTCGAGACAGCCGACCTGGCCAGCATGAAGACGGCCACCTTGGCTGCCCTGGCGACAGCCAGAATTGCCGCGCTGACCACCGATGAGACGGTGGCCTTGACCACGGCGCAAGCCTATGCCTTGACGACCAGCCAGGTTGCAGCGTTGTCGACTGCAAGCATCGCTGCGCTCGAGACCGCCGACCTGTATGCGATGAGCACGACGCAGGTGGTCTCGCTCACGACCACGCAGTTGGCTGCCTTGGGCACCAGCCAGATCATCAGTTTGAGGACCGTGCAGATCGCGGGGATGACTACGGCGCAAATGGCAAGTTTGACGACTGCCAGTCTGAACGCCTTGACGACGACCCAGTTCGCTGCCGTCACCACGTCTCAGGCCGCTGGCCTGACGACGGCGCAAATCGCCGCGCTGCAAACGGCCGATCTGGTCAGTCTGTCGACCTCTAGTCTTGCCACGATGACGACGGCCGGAATTGCCGCGCTGACCACCGACGAGACTGTGGCCCTGACCACGGCGCAAGCCTATGCCCTGACCGCCAGCCAAGTCGCAGCGCTGTCGACAGCCAGCGTGGCTGCGCTGGAGACAGTCGACTTGTATGCGATGAGCACCTCGCAAGTCGCTTCGTTCACCACGGCACAACTGGCAGCCCTCGGTACCAGCCAGATCATCAGCCTGAGCACCAAGCAGGTGGCCGGCATGACCACGGCCCAATTGGCCAGCTTGACCACGGTCAGCCTGAACGCCTTGACGACGACCCAGTTTGCTGCGCTGACCACAGCGCAGGCTGCCGGGCTGACGACCGCACAGGTCGCCGCACTTGAAACAGCCGATCTGTCGACCTTGAGCACGGCGCAATTGTCATCGCTGACCACCGCACAGTTGGCGGCCTTGACCACCAATCAAATGGTGAGCCTCGGGACCAGCCAGGTGGCCAGCCTGACCGTCGCCCAGATGGCCAGCTTGACCACGGCCAGCTTGAACTCATTGACCACGACCCAGTTTGCCGCCGTGACGACCACGCAGGCCGCCGGGCTGACGACGGCGCAGGTTGCTGCGCTCGAGACGGCTGACCTGGCGAGTCTGAAGACTGCTTCTGTGGCAGCCCTGACGACAGCCAGGATCGCCGCCCTGACCACCAATGAAACGGTGGCCTTGACCACGGCCCAGGCCTATGCCTTGACCACCAACCAGGTGGCTGCCCTGTCGACGGCCAGCGTCGCCGCGCTGGAAACCACCGATCTGTATGCGATGAGCACCGCGCAGGTCGCCTCGTTCACGACTACACAGTTGGCAGCCCTGGGAACCAGCCAGATCATCAGCCTGAGCACCGTGCAAATCGCAGGGATGACCGCGGCTCAATTGGCCGGGTTGACGACAGCCAGTCTGAACTCCCTGACGACGGCCCAGTTTGCCGCCTTGACGACAACCCAGACCGCAGGTTTGACGACAGCCCAGGTTGCTGCGTTGCAGACCGCCGATCTGGCCAGCCTGTCGACGACCAGCCTGGCTGCGATGACGACGGCAGGCATTGCCGCGCTGACCACTGACGAAACGGTGGCCTTGACCACGGCTCAGGTCTACGCCCTGACAACCAAACAGGTCGCAGCCTTGTCGACAGCCAGCGTGGCTGCAATCCAGACTTCTGACCTGTATGCGATGAGCAGTTCGCAGGTTGCGTCGTTCACCACCACGCAACTGGCAGCTTTGGGTACCGATCAGATCGCTATCCTGAGCACCAAGCAGATCGTGGCGCTGACCACGGCCCAGTTGGCTGGTTTGACTACGGCCAACTTGAACGCCTTGACGACGACCCAGTTCGCTGCCCTGGTCTCTTCCCAGGTTGCAGGCCTGACAACGGCTCAGATTGCTGCACTGGAAACGGCTGATCTTTCTGCCTTGACAACAGCTCAAGTGGTGTCTTTGACCACTTCGCAGTTGGCAGCCTTGACCACCAATGAGATGGTGAGTCTGGTGACTTCCCAAGTGGCTGCGATGACGACAGCCCAGGTTGCCAGCCTGACGACGGCCAGCCTGAATTCCTTGACGACGAGCCAGTTCGCTGCCTTGACCACATTGCAGGCGGCAGGGCTGACGACGGCGCAGGTTGCTGCGCTGGTGACGGCCGATCTGGTAAGTCTGAAGACGGCTGTAATGGCAGCCATGGCGACCTCTTTGATCGCCGCATTGACCACTGACGAAACAGTGGCGCTGACGACCGCACAGGTCTATGCCTTGACGACCAGCCAGGTCGCTGCGCTGTCCACAGCCAGTGTGGCGGCACTTGAGACCTTGGATCTGTATTCGATGAGCACGGTGCAGGTCGCTTCGTTGACGACCAAACAACTGGCCGCCTTGGGGACCGATCAGATCATCAGCCTGAGGAGCCTCCAGGTTGCCGGGATGACCTCGGCGCAAATGGCCAGCCTGACAACGGCCAGCTTGAACGCCTTGACCACGGCCCAATTCGCCGCGGTGACCACAGCTCAGACTGCAGGTCTGACGACAGCCCAGATCGCTGCTTTGCAGACTGCTGACCTGGTCAGCCTGTCGACTTCCAGCCTGGCAACGATGACCACGGCAGGCATCGCCGCGTTGACCACGGATGAGACCGTAGCCCTGACCACGGCGCAAGCCTATGCGTTGACGACCAAGCAGGTCGCGGCCTTGTCGACGGCCAGCATGGCAGCACTCGAGACCGCCGATCTGTACGCGATGAACACCGCGCAGATCGCGTCCTTCACCACCACCCAGTTGGCGGCTTTGGGCACCAGCCAGATTGTCAAATTGAGCACAGCGCAAGTGGCCGGGATGACCACTGCGCAGATTGCCGGCTTCACCACCGCCAGCCTGAATTCCCTGACCACCGCCCAGTTCGCTGTGCTGACCTCGGCTCAGGTTGCCGGGATGACGACAGCGCAGATTGCAGCGCTGGAAACCGTCGATCTGTACACATTGAGTACGGCGCAGTTGACTTCATTGACGACAGCGCAACTGGCAGCCTTGACCACCAACGAAATAGTGAGTCTGGGAACCAGCCAGGTGGCCGCTATCACGGCGGTCCAGTTGGCCAGCCTGACGACGGCCAGTCTGAATGCCTTGACCACGACCCAGTTTGCTTCTTTGACCACGGCGCAGGTTGCCGGGCTGACGACGGCGCAGGTCGCTGCGATCGAGACAGCCGACCTGGCCAGCCTGAAGACGGCCAGCCTGGCCGGCATGACAACGGCCGGCATCGCTGCTTTGACGACCAATCAAACGGTGGCCTTGACCACGCTTCAGGCTGCAGCCTTGACGACCAAGCAGATCGCCGCGCTCTCGACAGCCAGTGTGGCTGCGCTTGAGACTGCTGACCTGTATGCGATGGGCACGGCCCAGGTGACTGCATTCACGACCACTCAGTTGGCAGCCTTGGGCACCAGTCAATTGGTGCGTCTGGGAACCACACAAGTCGCCGGCCTGAGCGTTGCCTTGATCGCCGGCTTGAGTACAGCCAGCCTGAACGCTTTCACCACGGCCCAGTTCGCCGCCTTGACGACATCACAGACCGCAGGTCTGACGACGGCCCAGGTTGCCGCGCTCGACACTGCCGATCTGGCCAGCTTGTCGACAGCCAGCCTGGCGACGTTGACGACAGCAGGAATTGCTGCGCTGACCACCAATGAGGCGGTGGCGTTGACCACAGCTCAGGCCTATGCCCTGACGACCAATCAAATCGCTGCGCTGGCGACTGCCGCGGTCTATGCGCTTGAAACGGTTGACCTCTATGCGCTGAGTTCCTTGCAAGTGGCTGCGTTCACCACGGCGCAACTGGCTGCTCTGGGAACCAGCCAAATCGCCAGCCTGAGCACCAAGCAGGTGCCGGGTATGACGACGGCGCAAGTTGCCAGCTTGACGACGGCCAGCCTGAACGCCTTGACGACGAGCCAATTTGCCTCGATGACGACGGCCCAAACTGCGGCGATGAAGACGTCGCAGATCGCCGCGTTGGAGACTGCCGACCTGGCTTCCTTGACCACGGCACAAGTGTCAACGCTGACCACCGCTCAATTGGTCGCCTTGACCACTAACGAGATGGCCAACTTGACCACGACCCAGGTCGTGGTGATGACGACCGCGCAATTGGCAAGCCTGACCACGGCCAACCTGAATGCCTTGACGACAGCCCAGTTTGCGGTCATGACCAGCTTGCAAGTTGCCGGACTCACAACGGCGCAGGTTGCTGCGCTCGAAACCGCTGACTTTGCCACCCTGAAGACGGCCACCGTCGCCGCCATGACGACGGCCGGAATCGCTGCGCTGACCACCGATGCAACGGTCGCTCTGACCACGGCCCAGGCCAACGCATTGATGGTCAGTCAGGTCGCAGCCTTGTCGACAGCCAGCGTGGCTGCACTCGAGACGGCCGACCTCTATGCGATGAGCAGCTCGCAGGTCGTTGCGTTCACTACTGCGCAATTGGCGGCCTTGGGCACCAGCCAGATTATCGTATTGAGAACCGCTCAGGTCGCCGGACTGACCACGGCGCAAATCGCAGGGCTCTCAACGGCCAACCTGAATGCCTTGACGACAGTCCAGTTCGCAGCCTTGATCACTGCCCAGACCGCCGCCTTGACGACGGCACAAGTCGCAGCGCTGCAGACCGCTGATCTGGTCAGTCTGTCGACGACCAGTTTGGCAGCCTTGACAACGGCCGGGATTGCCGCCTTGACCACCGACGAGACGGTCGCCCTGACCACGGCGATGGCCTATGCGCTGACGACCAAGCAGATCGCTGCGCTGTCGACGGCCAGTATGGCTGCCCTCGAGACTTTGGACCTGTATGCCTTGAGCACAGCGCAACTGGTGGCCTTCACCACCGCGCAACTGGCGGCATTGACCACCAGCCAGATTTCCAGCCTCGGCACGAGCCAGGTGGCCGGGTTCAGTACGTCTCAAATGGCCAGCCTGACCACGGCGAACCTGAACGCCTTGACGACAAAGCAGTTTGCTGCCCTGACCACAGCGCAGTCTGCAGGCTTGACGACGGCACAGGTCGCGGCACTCGAGACCGCCGATCTGGCGAGCTTGAAGACCGCCGTCCTTGTCGCCATGACCACCGCTGGCATTGCGGCCTTGACGACCGATGAGACGGTGGCCCTGACCACCTCTCAAGCCAACGCTTTGACAACCAGCCAGATCGCGGCCTTGTCGACAGCCAGCGTCTATGCACTCCAGACGGCCGATCTGTATGCGATGAGCACGGCCCAAGTGGCCGCCTTCACCACAGCGCAACTGGCTGCCTTGGGGACGAGCCAGATCGCGATCCTGGGTACCGCCCAGGTGGCAGCGATTACCACGGCGCAACTGGCCAGTTTGACCACGGCCAGCCTGAATGCGCTGACAACGATCCAGTTTGCCTCGCTGACGACAGCCCAGGCGGCCGGTTTGACGACAGCGCAGGTCGCGGCGATCGAGACGGCTGATATTTATGCCCTGAGCACGACCCAGATTACATCGCTGACCACGGCGCAGTTGGTCGCGTTGACGACGAACCAGATGGTCAGCCTGGGCACCAGCCAGGTCGCTGCCTTGAGCACCGCCCAGGTGGCCGGTCTGACAACATCCGGCTTGAACGCCTTGACCACGACCCAGTTTGCAGCCCTCACGACAGCGCAGTCCTCCAACCTGACGACTGCCCAGGTCGCCGCGCTGGAAACTGCTGATTTTGCAAGCCTGAGTACGGCAAGTCTGGCGGCGCTAACGATCACCAGGATCGCAGCCTTGACCACCGACGAGACAGTGGCCTTGACCACCTCGCAGGCCAATGCCTTGACGACCAAGCAGATCGCTGCTCTGACGACAGACAGTGTCGCTGCGCTCCAGACAGCCGATCTGTATGCGATGAGCACGGCCCAGATCGCTGCGTTCACCACGGCGCAGTTGACGGCATTGACCACCAGCCAGATGGTGAGCTTGGGAACCAGCCAGATCGCCGGCCTGAGCACCACCCAGATGGCTGGCTTGACAACGGCCAACCTGAACGCGCTGACAACGACCCAGTTTGCTGTGCTGACTTCAGCGCAGGTCGCCGGCATGACCACCGCACAGGTTGCCGCGCTCGAAACGGCTGATCTGGCCAGTCTGACGACGGCCAGCCTGGCCGCGATGACGACGGCTGGAATCGCCGCTCTGACCACCGGCGAGACGGTTGCCTTGAGTACCGCGCAAGCCTATGCCTTGACAACGAGTCAGCTTGCAGCGTTGACGACGGCCAGCGTTTATGCCCTTGAGACGACCGATCTTTATGCGCTGAGCACTGCGCAACTGGCAGCGTTCACGACAGCTCAGATCAATGCCCTTGGAACTACCCAACTGTCCAGTTTGAGTACGGGTCAACTGGCCGGCTTGAGCACCACGCAGATGGCCAGCCTGACCACTGTCAGCCTGAACGCATTGACGACGGCCCAGTTTGCCGTGATGACCACAGCGCAAGTCGCAAGCCTGACGACAGCACAGCTTGCTGCGCTGGAAACTGCTGACTTGGCAAGTCTGAAGACGGCCAGCTTGGCCGCCATGACCACGGCCGGTATCGCAGCCTTGACGACCAACGCGACGGCTGCCTTGACTACCGCCCAGGCTTATGCCTTGACGACCAGCCAAGTCGCCGCCTTGACGACGGGCAGTGTGGCCACCCTCACCACGCTTGACCTCTATGCGCTGAAAACGGCGCAGCTGGTGGCTTTCACCACTGCGCAACTGGCCGCTTTGACGACCGACCAGATCTCGAGCTTCAGCACGATTCAGGTGGCCGGCATCAGCACCACGCAGATGGCCAGCCTGACGACGGCGAGCCTGAACGGCCTGACCACGGCCCAGTTTGCTGCGCTGACTTCAGCCCAGACTGCCGGGCTGACGACTGCCCAGGTAGCCGCGCTTGAGACGGCTGACCTGGCGAGCCTGACGACGACCGCTCTGGCAGCGATGACGACGGCCGGTATTGCGGCCTTGACCACGGACGAAACGGTGGCCTTGACCACGGCCCAGGCCTATGGCTTGTCGACCAGTCAGGTCGCGGCGCTGACGACAGCCAGCGTCTATGCGCTTGAGACTGCTGATCTATATGCGCTGAGTACCGCACAGTTGACATCCTTCACCACGGCGCAAATGGCCGCCCTGGGCACCACTCAGCTATCGAGCCTTGGCACGACCCAGGTGGCGGGGATTAGCACGGCACAACTGGCCAGCCTGACCACATTGAGT
>CANFIC010000046.1 GCA_947446685.1 Burkholderiales bacterium | reverse complement strand
CTGGCCGCCTGCCCATCGATAGTGACGCAACCGCGCTCGATCAGCGTTTGCAGATGGTTGCGCGAGAACTCCGGTGCCAATTGCACCAGCCAGCGGTCGAGGCGATGGCCATGCCAATCGGCTTCAACCTGAGCACCGCGAACATCGGGCAACTCGGCCACATCGCTGGCCGCATCGTCAGACCCACTGCTCCATTCCTCATCAATGGTTGCGAGGGTAGTGTCTTGTCCTGCAGGCGTTGCCTGAACCATATAATGAAAGCTCCGTCTTCAGCTGAGGGCCGGTGTGCGCACCGCCCAATTGGGATCATGATAGAAAATTGCGTGAAATGCCAACCGGCGAAGGCTGATTTGGCCTCGGGTTCGAACAGTCCAGAAAACCCGATTGCCGGGGATTCATTGCGACGGTTTGGCTGGCTTTCCGGCACGACTTGCCTGCTTGCCTTGGTGCTGGGTGCCTGCTCGTCGACCGTCAAAGACGACCCGAATTCGCAGGCCAGCGTTGACAAATTGTACGCAGAGGCGAAAGACGACCTGGCTTCGGGCAGTTATGACCGCGCCATCAAGAGCCTCGAGCGGGTCGAGGGGCGTGCTGCAGGCACCTTGATGGCCCAGCAGGCGCAACTCGATCTGGCCTGGGCTTACCACCGCAGCGGAGAACGCGCACAGGCTGTCACTGCGCTCGATCGCTTCATCAAGCTCAACCCCTCGAGCCCGGCGCTGGACTATGCGATGTACATGAAAGGCCTGGTCAATTTCAATGAAGATCTGGGCCTTTTCGGAAGGTTGGCTTCACAGGATATTTCCGAACGCGATCAGCAGGCTTCACGCGATGCCTTGCTGGCGTTCAGGCAGGTCGTGGAACAATTCCCCGAATCCTCCTACGCCCTCGACGCAGGTTTGAGGATTGACTACATCACCAACACCTTGGCGGTCTACGAAGTGCATGTGGCACGCTACTACTTCAACCGCGGCGCTTTCCTGGCTGCAGCCAACCGTGCGCAGCAGACAGCTCAGGAATTCCAGCGCGCGCCGGCAGTCGAAGAAGCCTTGTTCATCCTGGCGCAATGCTATGACAAGCTCGGCCTGCAAGCGCTGCGTGATGATGCACAGCGCGTGCTGAAACAGACATTCCCCAAGAGTGCCTATCTGGACGGCAACTACGCTGCCGCCAAAAAAGCCTGGTGGAAGATCTGGTAAGGCAACGGGCTCAGGCCCGGTCCTGAGCCAGTTCTGCCAGCCAGTCGAGCGCCTGCTGCGTTTCAGCCAGCCTTGTCATCGGCGGCAGGGCTTCACGCAGACGGCGCCCATAGCTCATGCTGGCCATGCGTGGGTCACAAACGATCAGCAAGCCACGGTCCTGCTCGGTGCGGATCAAGCGACCGCCACCTTGCTTCAAGGCGATCGCCGCTTCGGCGATGAAGTAATGCGCAAAGGCATTGCGTCCGGCAGCCTCCAAGCGCTGCACTCTTGCTTCGACCAACGGGTCGTTGGGCGGCGGGAAAGGGAGTTTGTCGATCAACACGCATTGCAAGCTGTCGCCAGGCACATCGATGCCTTCCCAGAAACTGGCTGATCCAACCAGCACGGCCCGCGGGTCGGCAATGAATTGCTGCAGCAACACGCGCTTTGGCGCCGCTCCCTGCTGAAGCACGTTCAGCGCATCGCCGCCGGACTCGAACTCGCTCCGCAAAGCATCGCCGATGCTTTGCAGCGCGCGCAAGGTCGTGGTCAGCACAAAGGTGCGGCCACCCAGAGCCCTTGCGCAATCTGCCGCCAAGACCGCCACTGCCAGTGGGTGGCCGGGTTCATTTGGCTTTGGAAATTCGCGCGGAATGTAAAGCCTGGCATTTTCTGCATAGTTGAATGGGCTGCCAACGCGCAACACGATCGCATCGTCGAGTCCCGCAGGTTCGGTGAACCAACTCAGCCTTGCGTCATCACCCAAGGTCGCTGAGGTGAAAATCCAGGCCTTTGGCGCAGCGGCCAGTTGCTCCTGCATCGCTGCACGAATATCCAGCGGCGACTCGACCAGCCTGGCCTGGTTCGGGCTCAGGTCGATCCAGCGCACATCGGCAGGTTCGGGTTCCTGGGCAAACAGGTCGGCAAGCTGCTTCAATTCGACCGCACGCTCGTGCAAGCGCAAAAAATCTGGTGAAGTTTCGACCACAGTTGCCAGCATCTCGATGGCTGAGGCCGCCACCTCGGCAACCGCAGTCAGTCCAGTCATGAACTCGGGCCGGGCCGCACGTTCCTTCCAAGCGAGCTTGATGATGCCGCGCGGCTCACGCCCAGCGCTGGCAAGTGGTCCGGCGCAGACCAAGCGCAATTCGCGTGCGGCGCGCTCGATCTGCGCTTGCAAGCCCTGCCAATCCTGCAGACCACGCGCTTGCGCCAAGCCCAGGCCCAGTACATCACGGCCGAAATCGAGCAGTTGCGAAGTGCCGAGCATCGTGCCAAGAAACTGCACGCCGGCCTCGGCCAGTTGGTGCGCCTCGTCGAACACTGCGATCTCGACGCTGGGCAGCAGCTCGGCCACACCGCTGTCGCGCAAACTCATGTCCGCAAAGAAAAGATGGTGGTTGACCACCACCACATCGGCATCCATCGCATCGCGACGCGCCTTGACCACATGGCAAGCCCGATATTCCGGGCATTCAGCCCCCAGGCAGTTGTCGCGGGTTGAGCTGACCAACGGCAGCACCGGCGAGCGCTCGTCAAGCCCATCGATCTCGGCCAGGTCGCCGGTCTGCGTTTGCTGCGCCCAACGCTCGACCCGCGACAAGGCCAGCACTGCGCGGCGATCCGGCAACTCTGCGCTATGTCGCGCCTGATCCAAACGGTGCAGACAGAGATAGCTGCTGCGACCTTTCAGCAGGGCGATCCGCACCGGCACCTGCAAAGCCTGGCATAGCCGGGGCAGATCGCGCATGAAGAGCTGATCCTGCAGGTTCTTGGTCGCGGTGCTGATCAAGGCACGTCCGCCCGAGAGCAGCGCCGGCACCAAGTAGGCAAAGGTCTTGCCGACACCGGTGCCCGCTTCAACGACCAAAGTCTCGCGTCGAGCGATCGCTCTGGCCACCGCCTGGCTCATCGCCAACTGCTGCTCGCGTGGTTTATAGCCGGCATCGCTGCGCGCCAGCGGTCCGCCGACGTCAAAGGCCGCAGCCACCCATTGCTCCAGCTCACTCGGGCCTTCAGGCAAGGCTTCAGCTGGCCATTGCAGCGCTAGGTCATTAGACAATCCGGGGTCGATCAAGGGGTTTGCTCTTTCATCTACCTGCGCCAGAAAGCATGTCCACTCAGCACGATCGCTGCCAATGTCGGCGAGGCGACGGGGACAAGAAGATTATAGTTTTCAGCGCCGCCCTGGTGCTGCGCTGGCGGCTGCAGCAATGTCGGCAGCACCAGGCAAAGGCAGCGGCGCCACCGGGGATTTCCCTTCTTTCAGCTGCTGTTGATTGCGCTGCCTGGCGGCTCGCTGCTGCTCTTCGAGCTGAAGCTGGCGAGAATTCAACTGCTCCTTGTTGCGCAGTGCCTGCTGAGCATCCCTGGCCGCCTTGGCCTGCTGATCGTGCAAGACCTGTTCGGAAGAAAGCGGCAACTGCGGCGGTAACGGAATAGCGACGGTAGTTTTCGCCGCGCTGCGGGGAGTTTTGCCGCTGGCAAATTCACTTTTCCGAGCTGATGCGCGCTCGCGCTGCGCTTGCACGCGTGACTGTCGCAACTCGTCGCCAAGCGCTTGCTCACGGGCCTGCAACGGTTTGATCCTGGCCTTGTGTCTGGCGCGCGCTTCAGCCAGACAGGTATTGACATCAAACCTGCTGGCACAGGCGTGGCTTTCGTCGGCGAAGTCAGCTTCGGCCTGGCCGATCTGAGCGGCGATCTGGCGGCGCAAATCCTGAGCCGGCTCGAGCTGCTGTGCGTTCAGCAAAGCAGGCAGCAACAGGCACCCGACGGTCACCAGGATGCGCATCGTCAGGTCAGCGACGTATCGACATCTCGACGCGACAGCGCCAGGTACTCGCTCGACTGCATTTCAGCCAGGCGCGAGACAGTTCGCTGGAACTCATGCGCCAGCGGTCCTTCGGTATAGAGCAGGGCCGCCGGAACTTCAGCCGAAAGCATCAGCTTGACCCGACGGTCATACAGCACGTCGATAAGCCAGGTAAAGCGTCTGGCCTGACTGGCCAGTCTTGGCGGCATGGCGGGCACGCCGGACAGCAGCAAGGTATGAAAGCGCGCTGCCAGTTCGAGGTAATCGTTTTGCGAGCGCGGACCACCACAGAGCGCGGCGAAGTCAAACCAGACCACACCGCCGGCACGCCTCCTGGCAAGGATTTCACGGTGCTCGATATGCAACACAGGATCTTCGTCACGCGCTTCTGCGAGCGAATCGAATGCCGCGGTCAACGCCAGTTCAGACGCAGCGCCAAGCGGTTGGTGATAGAGCAACACCTGATCCAAGGTCCGGCTGCGATAGTCAAAGCCGTTGTCGACATTGATCACTTGAAGTTTGTCTTTGAGCAGCTCGATCGCCGGCAGGACGCGGTCACGATGCAGCCCGTTCGGGTAAAGCCCATCGGGGTGGAAGTTCGAGGTTGTGACGATCGAGACCCGATGCCTGAACATCGAGTCGAGCAGCCGATGCAAGATCATCGCGTCGGTGACGTCAGAGACATGGAACTCGTCAAAACAGATCAGGCGAAAACGCTTGGCGATGCGTTTGCCGAGTTCCTCGAGCGGATCAACGATGCCCCTGAGGTCCTGCAGTTCACGGTGCACTTCGCGCATGAACTCATGGAAATGCAGCCGGGTCTTGCGTGTCAGAGGCACCGCCTGGAAAAAGCAGTCCATCAAGAAGCTCTTGCCCCGGCCGACCCCGCCAAACATATAGACGCCGCGCGGCAGCGCTGGCCGCCGCAACAACTTGGTCACTGCATTGCTGCGCCGCGCCTTGTAGTCAGCCCATTCGTCCTGGCAGCGCTGCAAGGCCGCGACTGCCTGCAGTTGCGCCGGGTCGGCCTTGTAGCCGCGCTCGGCGAGCGTCTGCTGATACAGCTCGGTGACTGAAGTCATCGGCACCGCCCTGACAAGCAGGGATTTTCGCTGGCCATCAACAACATTCAGAAATTCAGCGTGCGTTTGTCGACCGCCAAAGCGGCTTCCTTGGTCGCTTCACTCAGGCTCGGATGGGCATGGCAGATGCGCGCGATGTCCTCGGCCGAAGCCTTGAACTCCATCGCCACCACCGCCTCCGCGATCAGTTCCGATGCCGAAGGTCCGATGATATGCACACCGAGGATTTCGTCGGTCTTGGCATCGGCCAGGAACTTGACGAAACCACTGGTATCACCCAGCGCGCGCGCGCGCCCGTTCGCCAGGAACGGGAACTGCCCGGCCTTGTAAGCCACGCCGTCGGCCTTCAGTTGCTGCTCGGTGCGGCCGACCCAGGCAATCTCAGGGCTGGTGTAGATTACCCAGGGAATGGTATTGAAGTTGACATGGCCATGTTGCCCTGCAATACGCTCGGCAACCGCAACACCCTCCTCTTCGGCCTTGTGCGCCAGCATCGGTCCGCGCACCACATCGCCGACCGCCCAGACATTGGGCAGGTTGGTTTTGCAATCAGCATCGACTTCAATCGCACCGCGTTCATCAAGTTTGAGTCCGACCGCCGCACCATTCAAACCGCTGGTGTTGGCGACCCGGCCGATCGAGATGATCAGCTTGTCCACCGATAAAGTCTGTGCTTCGCCCTTGGCGTCGGTATAGGCCACGCTGACGCCGTTCTTGCCCGACTTGACGCCGCCGATCTTCACGCCGAGCTCAATCTTCAGGCCCTGCTTCTTGAACAGCTTCAACGCTTCCTTGGCCACCGATTCATCCACGGCACCGAGGAAAGTCGGCAGACCTTCGAGCACCGTGACTTCGGCACCGAGGCGGCGCCAGACCGAGCCCATTTCCAGGCCAATCACGCCCGAGCCGATCACGCCGAGCGTTTTCGGCACCGCGCCTATGCGCAGCGCGCCGTCGTTGGACAGGATCATGTCCTCGTCGAATGCCGCGCCGGGCAATTCGCGCGCCACCGAACCGGTAGCCAGGATCACATGCTTGGCGGCGAGCAGTTCTTCACCGACCTGGATCTCGTAGCCACCGTCCTTGGCGGCGGCAAAGGAACCCCGGCCGTGGAAAAACGCCACCTTGTTCTTCTTGAACAGGTAGAGGATGCCCTCGTTGTTCTGTTTGACCACATTGTCCTTGCGGCCGAGCATCCTGGCCACGTCGATCGTGACCTCACCGGTGCTGATGCCATGTTCGGCAAAATGCTGCCTGGCGTGGTCGAAATGCTCGCTCGACTGCAGCAAAGCCTTCGAAGGGATGCAGCCGACATTGGTGCAAGTGCCACCCGGCGCCGGGCCACCCACAGCGTTCTTCCACTCGTCGATGCAGGCCACCGTGAAACCCAGTTGCGCCGCGCGGATCGCCGCGATATAGCCGCCAGGGCCACCGCCGATGACGATGACGTCGAATTGTTTGGAGCTCATGATTTTCCTAAATTGTTTTCAAAGCTCGCCCTGAGCGCAGCGAACGGCCAGGTGGACCCAGCGTGCGGCCGACTCACCTGAGCGTCGACTCGCCACCCGAGCGTCTTTCAGCGGCCAATTAAATGTCGAACAGCAAGCGCGATGGATCTTCCAGTGCTTCCTTCATCGTCACCAAGCCCAGTACCGCCTCGCGCCCGTCGATGATCCGGTGGTCATAGGACATTGCAAGATAGTTGATCGGTCGCACGACGACCTGGCCGTTTTCAACCACAGCGCGGTCCTTGGTCGCATGCACGCCGAGGATGGCCGACTGCGGCGGGTTGATGATCGGCGTCGACAGCATCGAACCGAAGGTGCCTCCGTTGGAGATCGAGAATGTGCCGCCGGTCAGATCGTCGAGCGAGATCTTGCCTTCCTTGGCTTTCTGGCCGAACTCGGCGATCTTCTTTTCGATCTCGGCAAAGCTCATCTGGTCGGCGTTACGGATGACCGGAACGACCAGGCCACGTGGACTGCCGACGGCAATGCCGATGTCGAAATAGCCGTGATAGACGATGTCATTGCCATCGACCGAAGCGTTCAACACCGGGAATTTTTTCAATGCAGCGACTGCCGCCTTGACGAAAAAGCTCATGAAACCGAGCTTGACGCCATGCTCCTTCTCGAACTTGTCCTGGAACCTTTTACGCATTTCCATCAACGGCGCCATATTGACCTCGTTGAAGGTGGTCAGGATGGCGTTGGTCGACTGCGATTGGAGCAGGCGCTCGGCGACGCGAGCCCGCAAGCGGCTCATCGGCACGCGTTGCTCAGGACGATCGCCCAGGTCCTGCTGCACCGGTGCGGCCACTGCAGCCAACGCGCGAGCTGGTGCGGGCGCCGCTTTGACAGCCGGTGCAGGCTTGGCAGCCACCGCAGCCAGCACATCGCCCTTGGTGACGCGACCGTCCTTGCCGGTGCCGGCCACAGCGCCGGCACTGAGCTGGTTCTCGGCCAGCATTTTGGCCGCTGCCGGCATCGCAATGTCGCCCTTGTTTGTCGAGGCAGCAGATGCGGCGACAGCGGCAACGGCCGGCGCCGTAGCCGCAGCAGCGGCAGCCTTGCCTTCGGTGTCGATGCGGGCGATGACTTCTTCGCTGAGCACGCTCTCGCCGTCCTGTTTGACGATCTGCGCCATCACGCCGGCGGCCGGCGCGGGCACTTCCAGCACCACCTTGTCGGTTTCGATTTCAACCAGGATTTCGTCGATGGCGACGGCATCGCCAGGCTTCTTTTTCCATGTCAACAGGGTGCCGTCGGCGACTGACTCGGACAGCTGGGGAACTTTGACTTCTACGATTGCCATGATCTGATTACTTTCTCTTTGAACCAAGGCATGGCACGAGCCATGCATGTCAGTGAACTTATTTGGTGAGGACGAAGCCCTTGAGCTTGCCGAAAGCCTGGTCGAGCAGCGACTTCAGCTGCTCCTGATGCAGGTGCGCATAACCACAAGCTGGCGAGGCTGAAGCCGGGCGCCCGGCATAGCCGAGCTTCTGGCCTTCAGCCATGTTCTCTTGCACATAGTGCTGGACGAAGAACCAGGCGCCCTGGTTCTGCGGCTCGTCCTGGCACCAGACGATTTCGCCGAGATTGGGGTACTTCTTCATCTCGGTAGCGAAAGCCTTATGCGGGAAGGGATAGAGCTGCTCGACCCGGAGGATAGCGACATCGCCGGCCTTCTTCTCGGTGCGCGCTTTGACCAGGTCGTAATAGACCTTGCCCGAGCAAGCCACGATGCGCTTGACCTTGGCCGCATCGATCGCGGCATCGCGTTCACCAATGACGGTGCGGAACTCGCCCTTGGTGAATTCGCTCAGTGGCGACGTGGCGTCCTTGTTGCGCAGCAGGGACTTGGGCGTCATGATGATCAGCGGCTTGCGGAACATGCGCAGCTGCTGGCGCCGCAAGAGGTGGAAGATCTGCGAGGCCGAAGTCGGCTGCACCACCTGCATATTGTTGTCAGCGGCGAGCTGCATGAAGCGCTCAAGGCGGGCCGATGAATGCTCAGGGCCCTGACCTTCGTAGCCATGCGGCAACATCAGCGTCAGGCCGTTCGAGCGGCCCCATTTCACTTCACCCGAAGCGATGAATTGGTCAATCACCACCTGCGCGCCGTTGACGAAGTCGCCGAACTGGGCTTCCCAGATCGTCAAGGTCACCGGGTCGGCTGAGGCATAGCCATACTCGAAACCAAGCACGGCTTCTTCGGACAACAACGAATCGATGACGACAAATGGAGCCTGGCCGTCGGCGACGTTTTGCAGCGGCACATAGGTTCCGGTGTCCCATTTCTCGCGGTTCTGGTCATGCAGCACCGCATGCCGGTGGACAAAGGTGCCGCGTCCGCAGTCTTCGCCCGACAGCCGAACCGGATAGCCACTCGCCACCAGCGAGGCGAAAGCCATATGTTCGCCCATACCCCAGTCGACATTGACGTCACCGCGACCCATCGCAGCGCGATCGGCAAGCACTTTTTCAACCAGCGAATGGACCTTGAAATTGCTTGGCACGGTCGTGATGCGTTGCGCCAAACGCTTGAATTCGGCCAGTGGCAAGGCGGTGTCACAGCTGTCGGTCCACTTCTTGCCCAGGTAGGGCGACCAGTCGGTCGCGTACTTGCTCTTGAAGTTGGTCAGCACCGGATCGACCGTATGGCGACCTTCGTCCATCGCCGCGCGGAAGGCCTTGAACATCAGGTCCGGGCCGTCTGCGGGCAGCACGCCCTGAGCGACCAGCTTGTCGCCGTAGAGCTTGCGCGTGCCTGGATGCTGGGCGATTTTCTTGTACATCAGCGGCTGGGTCAGCGCCGGTGTGTCCTGCTCGTTGTGGCCGAGCTTGCGGAAACAGATGATGTCGACGACGACATCCTTCTTGAATTGCTGCCGATACTCGAGCGCCAACTGCGTGCACAGCACGACCGCTTCAGGATCATCACCGTTCACATGCAGCACCGGCGCTTCGATCATCTTGACCACGTCGGTGCAGTACAAGGTCGAGCGGGTGTCGCGCGGGTCTGACGTGGTAAAGCCGATCTGGTTGTTGATGACCAGATGCACCGTGCCACCGGTGTAATAGCCGCGGGTCTGGGCCAGCGCCAGCGTCTCCATCACCACACCCTGGCCGGCAAAGGCTGCATCGCCGTGCACCAGCACCGGCAGCACTTGCGCGCCGTCCTTGTCGCCGCGGCGATCCATGCGTGCCTTGACCGATCCTTCGACGACCGGGTTGACGATCTCCAGGTGCGACGGATTGAAGGCCAGGCTCAAGTGCACCGGGCCGCCTGGGCTGGTGACATCGCTCGAAAACCCCTGGTGGTACTTGACGTCGCCAGCCGGCAGATCTTCCGGGCCCTTATGCTCAAACTCGTTGAACAGGTCCTTGGGCATCTTGCCCAGCGTGTTGACCAGCACATTGAGGCGTCCGCGATGGGCCATGCCGATGATGATTTCTTGCACGCCGGTCTCGCCGCCGCGCTGCACCAACTCGTCCATCGAGGCGATGAAGCTCTCGCCACCCTCCAGCGAGAAGCGTTTCTGCCCGACATATTTCGTGTGCAGATAGCGCTCGAGACCTTCGGACGCGGTCAGGCGGTCGAGGATATGGATCTTCTTTTCGGCCGAAAAGCTCGGCTTCGAGCGGATCGCCTCCAAGCGCTCCTGCCACCAGCGCTTTTCGGTAGGGTCGGTGATGTGCATGTATTCGGCACCGACACTGCCGCAATAGGTTTCGCGCAGCGCCTGCACGATCTGCCGCAGAGTCATCTGCTCGGCGGTCGAAAAATAGGTATTGGCCGCGCTGAACGAGATGTCCATATCGGACTCGGTCAGGTCGTAGAACGATGGTTCCAGCTCGGGAATTTTCGGCCGTTCGGTCCGCTGCAGTGGATCAAGGTCGGCCCAGCGCGAGCCCAGGAAGCGATAAGCGGCGATCAACGACTGCACATGCACTTGCTTGCGTGCGACAGCCAGATCAGCCCCTGAAGCCCTGTTGCCAAATGCGTTCGCCTTGGCGCGCTGGGCAAAAGATTCGATCACGGGCGCATGCGCAACGTCGCGGGCATCGCTGCCGTCGGTTGCCGGCACATGCTGCAACGCGTCGAAATAGGCGCGCCAGCTTTCTGCCACCGAGGCGGGGTTGTCGAGGTAAGCCTCGTACATCTCTTCCACATAAGGGGCATTGCCCCCAAACAGGTAGGAGCTGGCCCTGTATTGCTGCATCATTTCGCTGACCTCTAACCCCGGCTTCCAGGGCGTTGGTTGGTTGACAAACCTTCCGCGACACGGCTCGACCGATTGGCGGATTGCGGACCTCCTTGACTGTTGCCAGACAAGAAGACGGGAAGGACAAAATTCGGAGAACCCGCCACTGTAGCATCCGATCCTTGCGTGGGCTTACAAGGCCTTTGCAATCCAGACCAGAAAAAACGCCCTAGACTCAGCGCCTCCAAGCGCTTTGTTTCAGACTGAACGAGGTCACCTATGCAAGTCACCGTTGTTGACTACCGCGCGCCGGATGCGGCCGAAAAATTCACGCAGTCGCTGCACGAAACCGGCTTCGGCGTGCTCGTCAACCATCCCGTCAGCCAGGACCTGGTCGAGCGGATCTACGCTGAATGGTTGGCCTATTTCGCCAGCGACGACAAGCACGAATTCGCTTTCTCGAAAGTGACCCAGGACGGCTATTTTTCGACCGCAATTTCCGAGACCGCCAAGGGGGCGATGCAGCGCGACATCAAGGAGTATTTCCACATCTACCCCTGGGGCCGCATTCCGCCGGCATTGAAAGCCGATGCGCTGCAGTATTACGACGAAGCACGGCTGCTGGCGCAGGAGTTGCTTTCCTGGGTTGAACGCTACACACCGACACAGATTGCCGTGCATTACCGCGAGCCGCTTTCGAACATGATCAAGGATAGCCAGCAGACCCTGCTGCGCGTGCTGCGCTACCCGCCACTGACCGGTCAGGAGCCGTCCGGGGCACTCAGGGCTGCAGCGCATGGCGATATCAATCTGTTGACGCTCCTGCCCGCCGCCAACGAGCCCGGCTTGCAGGTGCAAGATCGCGACGGCAACTGGTTCGATGTGCCTTGCGACTTCGGCATGTTGATCATCAATATCGGCGACATGCTGCAGGAAGCCTCGCATGGCTATTACCCGTCGACCCAACACCGGGTCGTCAATCCAGGCGGCGAAGGCGCAAGGCGCAGCCGGGTGTCGCTGCCGCTGTTCCTGCATCCACGCGCCGATGTCGTGCTCTCGGACCGTTATACAGCGCATGCCTACCTGCAGGAACGACTGCGTGAGCTCGGCGTCAATAGCTGATTACAGCAACGCCGACCTGCGAGGAAACAAAAAAACCAACCCCCAGCCTGACGTTGCGGCTAGCATGCACGATCATTTTTACTTGTGAAACGGGATAGCGATGAAGAACAAACCCTCCTCGATACTGCTCAGTTCAGCCGTTCTGGCGATCAGTCTGTTCGCCGCATCAGCGCAAGCCGCAGCGCTGCGCTGGGGTGCGCAGAACGACATCATGACGCTCGACCCCCATTCGCAGAACCATGCCACGACCAATGCGATCCTGATGCATGCCTACGAAGGGCTGACCCGCTATAGCGACAAATATCAGGTCGAACCGGCGCTGGCAACCAAATGGACTTTCATCACCCCAACGCAAGTGCGTTTCGAGTTGCGCCGCGGTGTCAAGTTCCAGGACGGCTCGCCCTTCACCGCCGATGACGTGTTGTTCACCTTCGACCGGATCCGCCAGCCCCAGGGCACGATGCAGATTTACGTCACCGGCATCAAGGAAATCAAGAAGATCGACAACTACACCATCGAGATGATGCTCGACGGACCCAGCCCGATTCTGCTGCGCAACATCATCGACTTCCGGATCATGAGCCGGGCCTGGGCCGAGAAAAACAAGGCCACCAACACGCAGGACTACAAGGCCAAGGAAGACAGCTTTGCTTCGCGCAACGCGATGGGTACCGGCCCATACAAGATCACCAGCTGGCAGCCCGACCAGAAGGTCACGATGGTGATCAACAAGGACTGGTGGGACGCGCGCAAGAACAATGTCACCGAAGTCACCTACCTGCCGATCAAGTCCGACCCGACCCGTGTCGCCGCCCTGCTCTCTGGAGACATCGACCTGCTGACCGATCTGCCGACGCAGGACGTTGCCAAGCTGAAGGCCGACCCGAAGCTGAAGGTCGTCGAAGGGCCGGAAGTCAGGACGATCTTCTTCGCCATGGACCAGGGCAGCGATGAACTTCGAGGCGCCAGCGTCAAGGGCAAAAACCCGTTCAAGGACAAGCGTGTGCGCGAGGCCTTGAACCTGGCGATCGACCGCGAGGCCATCAAGCGCACGATCATGCGCGGCCTGTCGATCCCGGCTGGCATCATGGTGGCGCCAGGTGTCAATGGCAACACATCCGACATCGACATGCCGCTCAAGCCCGACCTCGACAAAGCGCGCAAGCTGCTCGCCGAAGCCGGTTATCCCGACGGTTTTGAAGTTCCGATGAACTGCCCGAACAACCGCTATGTCAACGACGAAGCGGTCTGCCAGGCCGTGGTCGCGATGTGGGCCAAGATCGGCATGAAAGCACGTTTGGTCGCTTTGCCGATGGCACAGCATAGCCAGATCTTCCAGCGCTTTGAAGCGCCGCTCTACATGCTCGGCTGGGGCATCGCCACCTACGATGCGCAGTATTTCCTGCAGGCTGTGGCGCGCACCAAGACTACCGGCGCGGACGGCAACTTCAACTTCTCCAAGGTCAGCGATGCCAAGGTCGACCAACTGGTCGATGCGATCAAGGGTGAAACCGATGTCGCCAAGCGCAACGCGATGTTGCGCGAAGCCCTGTTGCGCGTACGTGATGAATCACTCTTCATCCCGCTGCACCATCAGATGAGGCCCTGGGCAATGCGCAGCAATGTCGATACCGTACACCGCTCGGACGACCGGCCCGAAGCTCGTTTTGCCAACGTGAAGTAGTTGCCGAGCAAGCGGCCGGCGCATCCAGCCGGCCGGGTTCTGATCAGGCCAGCGCCAGACGCTGGCGCGCCGCCAGATATTCGTCCGCCAGTCGCTTGACCAACGCAGCAGCCGGCAGCACCTGATGCACCGCCCCGATGCCCTGGCCGCTGCCCCAGATGTCCTTCCAGGCCTTGGCCGAGTCGCTGCTGAAATTCATCTTGCTCGGGTCGCTCTCGGGCAAATGCTCCGGATCCATGCCCGCGTTGACGATCGAGCCGCGCAGGTAATTGCCATGCACGCCGGTAAACAGGTTGCTGTAGACAATGTCGTCTGAATCGCTGTCGACGATCATCTGCTTGTAAGCGTCTGCAGCACGCGCCTCCTCGGTCGCGATGAAAGCCGAGCCAATATAGGCAAAATCGGCTCCCAAGGCCAGAGCCGCGAGCACCGCGTCACCGCTGGCGATCGCGCCGGACAGCGCCACCGGGCCGTCGAACCAGGCGCGAATTTCCTGCATCAACGCAAACGGGCTCTTCACCCCGGCATGCCCGCCTGCACCGGCGGCCACCGCGATCAGGCCGTCAGCGCCCTTCTCGATAGCCTTGCGGGCAAACTTGTTGTTGATGATGTCGTGCAGCACGATGCCGCCCCAGCCATGCACCGCCTGGTTGACATCCTCGCGCGCGCCCAGCGAAGTGATGATGATCGGCACTTTGTACTTGGCGCAGACGGCCAGGTCATGCTCGAGCCGGTCATTGCTCTTGTGCACGATCTGGTTGATCGCGAACGGCGCCGCCGGGTGGTCCGGATGGGCCAGATCATGAGCAGCCAAGGCTTCGGTGATTTCAGCCAGCCAATCGTCAAGCTGCGCGGCCGGGCGTGCGTTCAGCGCTGGCATCGAACCGATGACGCCAGCCTTGCATTGGGCAATCACCAACTTTGGTGTGCTGATGATGAAAAGTGGCGAGCCGATGATCGGCAGCTTCAGGTTTTGCAGTACTTTGGGCAGCCTATGGGGCAATGACATCCAGAACTCCAGAGAGATTTGTAATTAGAAAGCGTCGAGCGACAGGGCCATGACGCTGTCAGCGCCTTCGACGATCGCGTCGCGCAAGCCGCCGGTGCGCGGCAACACATGCTCGGCATAAAAACGCGCGGTGGCGATCTTGGCCTTCATGAACGACTCATCCTGGCCTGCTGCGAGCAAGTCCTCGGCCGCAATCATGGCACGCGCCATCTGCCAGCCTGCTACCAGGTTGCCGGCCAGCATCAGATAAGGCACCGAACCCGCATAAGCGGCATTCGGGCTGCTCCTGGCATTGGCGACGATGAAGGCGACAGAATCCAGAAAGGCCAACCTTGCTGCGCTCAGACGCTTCAGCACGGCCTTGGCTGCCAAGCTGTCGCGGCCAGCCAGCAGCGCTTCGGTCGACAAGATTTGTGCGGCAATAGCTCGCGCGAGTTGACCGCCGTCACGGCTCGACTTGCGACCGACCAGGTCGTTGGCCTGGATCGCAGTCGTGCCCTCGTAGATCGTCAGGATCTTGGCGTCACGGTAATGCTGGGCAGCGCCGGTCTCTTCGATGAAGCCCATGCCGCCATGCACCTGCACGCCCAGGTTGGTCACCTCCAGGCTCGTCTCGGTGCTGTAACCCTTGACCAGCGGCACCATGAACTCGTAGAAAGCCTGATTCTGCTTGCGCGTCTCGGGATCCGGATGGTGGTGGGCGGCATCAAAGGCCGCTGCGGCAACGCTCGACATCGCCCGGCAACCCTCGGTCAACGCACGCATCGTCATCAGCATCCGACGCACATCGGGGTGATGGATGATCGCGGCGCTGCCGGCCACCGAGCCGTCAACCGGACGCGACTGCACCCGGTCCCGGGCAAATGCAGCGGCCTTCTGGTAAGCCCTTTCGGCCACTGCGATGCCCTGAACGCCAACGCCAAAACGCGCCGCATTCATCATGATGAACATGTATTCAAGACCACGGTTTTCCTCGCCGATCAGCTGGCCGACAGCGCCGCCCTTGTCGCCGAACTGAAGCACCGCAGTCGGGCTCGCCTTGATGCCCATCTTGTGTTCGATCGAGACGCAATGCACATCGTTGCGCGCACCGTTGCTGCCATCGGCATTGACATGGAATTTCGGCACCAGAAACAGACTGATGCCCTTCACGCCCTCGGGCGCTCCGACCACGCGCGCCAGCACCAGGTGGACGATGTTGTCGGCCATGTCATGCTCGCCATAGGTGATGTAAATCTTCGTGCCGAAGATCCTGAAGCTGCCATCAGCCTGCGGCTCGGCACGCG
>CANFIC010000045.1 GCA_947446685.1 Burkholderiales bacterium | reverse complement strand
GGCAGATCGCCGGTCGCCACGGCGCTGGTCTTGATCGTGCCGCTGGCCACATAGCCCAGCCTCGGCCCATCCGCATCGATGACGCCAAAACCCGTGGTTTGCAAACCAGGATCAATGCCGAGGATACGCATGGGGCAATGCTCGGTTGGCGTTGGTCAGGCAAGGGTTGCGGTGCAGGCTCATGTCTGCGCAGCGGACGTGAAGGTGCGCGAGCACCGTGCCGGAACCAAAACTGATGGTTTGCAAACCAGGATCAATGCCGAGGATACGCATGGGGCAATGCTCCGTTGGCGTTGGTCAGGCAAGGGTTTCGGTGCAGGCTCATGTTCGAGCGCAGCGGGTCAGGAATTTCCATGGCCGGACTGTACCCGGCCCCCGGTTCATGCAAGTTGCACAGCCTTGCGAGTCAGCCGCAGCGCCAGGCCGGTCGCCAGCCGGTTGCTCAAGCCATAGACCGAGATCTGCGGGTTGGCGCCGATGCTGGTCGGAAACAGCGAGCCATCGTGCACCGACAGGTTGCCGAGCTGCCAATGCTGGCCATCGGGTCGCACGACGCCGCGTGAGGCGTCTGCCGCCATGCCGCAGCCGCCCATCACATGGGCGCTGACAACGCGGGTCAGATAGGGCTTCATCGGCAAGGCCTCGATGCCGGCCTTGGCTTCGGCCCAGCTCTTGTAGGCCGTCGCCAGCTCATGCACCGGGATGACGCTGCTGGCGCCGGCAGCGAACTGCAACTCGGCCATGCTCAACATGGCGCGGCGCGCGCCGTCGAACAGCACATCATTGAGCGGGTAGTCGAGAACGGCCGTGCCATCGCTGTTCAGGCCGACCTGTCCGCCCGTTGACTGCGGGTGGAAGCCGTCGCGCATCAAGGCCAGCAAGGCCTGGGAATGAGGATATTGCTTGAGCATCTCGACCATCCCGGCGCCATGCCCGACCAGGCTGGTGGCCATCAGCACCGGGTGCAATGGCGCCGACTCGAGCTTGTAGCCGAGCGGCCCGTCGATCTTGCCCTGGTGCAGAAAATGGTCCGAGTAAACAGTCTGCGGCGCGCCATTCCAGCCTTCGATGCGGTCGTCAAAAATGGCCGACGAAATCAGCGTTGGGTGCAAGAAGGTGCGGCGTCCGAGCAATTGATGTGGATCGGGAGCGACCGAACGCAGCAGCAGCGCAGGCGAGTTGATCGCGCCACCGGCGACGACGAAATGTCGGGCCGTGATGCGCAGCTCGGGGCCGTTGGCGCCGCCGTCGATGCCGACCGGCCGGCACCACAGGGCTTTGACTTCAGCGCCCTGGATGTCGAGGCGTTCGGCGCGGGTCTGCACCAGCAGCGTGGCACCTTGGTCGAGCGCGGCGGGAATCGTCGTCACCAGCATCGACTGCTTGGCATTGGTCGGGCAGCCCATGCCGCAGGAGCCGAGGTTCCAGCAGGCTTTGACGTTGCGGCGGATCAGCGGGGCTTCGATGCCCAGCTTCAGGGCGCCGCGACGCAGGGCTTCGTTGTTCGGGTTCGGTGCGACCGCCCAGTCGCCGACCGAAAGCCGCCGCTCGACCTGTTCGAACCAGGGCGCCATCGTCGTCGGGTTGAAATCCTCGAGGCCGAATTTCTCGCCCCAGAAGGCCAATGTCGGCTCCGGCGTGCGGAAACTGCTGGTCCAGTTGACGGTGGTGCTGCCGCCGACGCAGCGGCCTTGCAGGATGTTGATCGCCTTGTCGGCGGTCTTGCGGCCGGCGCTTTCCTGATAAAGGGTCGGATAGGCTTCGGCCTCGAGTTGGCGGAAGTCGCTGCTTGATTTGAGCGGGCCTTCTTCGATGATCACCAGCTTCAGCCCGGCCTTGGCCAGCAGCTCGGCGGTGATGCCGGCGCCGGCGCCGCTGCCGATGATGACCACGTCGCAATCGAGCGTTGCTGGCAACGGGCCTTGTGCGCCGCCATGCACCTTCCAGCCGCGTGCCAGGCCTTCCTTGATCGGGTCTGCAATGCTGCTCATAGCGCTCTCGGTCCTGGGTAGCTGATCAAGGGCCAATGGCTTGAATCGGCGAAAAAGACTGCGTTGTTCAAGTCGCGCAGGGCGTGATAAATCTGCTGACGGGCGGCCAGGCTGGAGACTCGCATGTCCTGCAAAGCCTGCAGCAGTTCGTCATTCGAGGCTTGGTCCCAGTCGCTTTTCAGCCCGGTAATGGCCAGGCGGCCGGCGCTGCTGGTCAATAGCGTCAACAGCTGCGACAGCTCCTTGCGAACCTGCTGCGGAAAGCCGGCGATGCTGAGCTCCAGACTATCGAGATGGGCTTGCAGACCGGCCTCGCGCGCCGCCGCTTCTGCGGGCCAGAGGCCATCGAGTACGGCGATCGCCACCGACTTCATCAGCTGGCGCGCCCCCGGGCTGAGCTTGCCATTGACCAGACCGGGCCGCAGCAAGGCCAGGCCGCCACCGGCGATGGCCAGCAGCACAGCGGCGCCGGCACCGAGCTTGAGCAGGCTGCGCCGCTTCACAGGATTTTCTTCAGCACGCCCAGCAGCAAGTCAAAAGTCTTGCCGTACGGTGGGTAGAACAATTTGGTGCCGGCAAAGCGCGACTGGATGAAGACCGGCTTCTCCTTGCTGAAGGTGCGGAAACCCCATTCGCCGTGATAGCTGCCCATGCCGCTGGCGCCGACGCCACCAAAGGGCTGGTCTTCCTGACCGAGATGCCAGATGCAGTCGTTGATGGTGACGCCGCCGGCATGGGTCTGCGCCAGCACTCGCTGCTGCATCGCCGCATCCCTGCCGAACCAGTACAGCGCCAAGGGCCGGTCATGGCGATTGATATAGGCCAGCGCTTCATCGACGCTGTCATAAGGCACGATAGGCAGCAGCGGGCCGAAGATTTCTTCCTGCATCACCGTCATCTCGGCGCTCACATCGAGCAGCAGATGCGGCACCAGCTGGCGCCCATCAACCGGGCCTTGGTGGGTCGGCAGCAGGCTTGCGCCCTTGCTCTTGGCGTCCGCAAGCAAGCCTTCCAGCCTGGCCAGATGGCGCGGCGTGACGATGCTGCTGTAGTCGGGGTTGCCGGCCAGCGTCGGGTAATGCTTCTGGATCGCCTGGGTCAGCGCGGTGACCAGCGCGGGCACCATCTCGCGGGGTGCGAGCAGATAGTCGGGCGCCACACAGGTCTGGCCGGCGTTGAACAGCTTGCCGAAAGCCAGGCGCGTGGCGGTCAGGTTCAAATCGCAGCTGCGGTCGACCAGGGCCGGCGATTTGCCGCCGAGCTCGAGCGTCACCGGCGTCAGGTTCTGCGCCGCAGCCTTGGCGACCAAGCGGCCGACATTGGTCGAACCGGTGAAGAACAGATGGTCGAAGGGCAGGGTGACAAAGGCCCGACCCATTTCGGCATCGCCGCAGATCACCTGCATTTCGTCCGGCGCGAAATATTCGCTGACCATCCGCGCCATCAGCGCCGAGGTTGCTGGCGTCAGCTCAGACGGCTTGATCATCACCCGGTTGCCCGCGGCCAGCGCGGCCAGCGCCGGGTTCATCGCCAGGTTGTAGGGGTAGTTCCAGGGTGAGACGATGCCGACCACGCCGAGCGGTTGGCGCAAGAGCTGGTTGCTGGCCGGCAGAAAATGCAGCGCTGTCGGCATGCGACGTGGCTTCATCCAGCTGCGCAGATGACTCAAGGCATGGCGCACACCGGACTCGACGGTAAAGACATCGGCCAGCAGGCTTTCCTGGCGCGCGCGCTGGCCGAAATCCTGCGAAATCGTCGTCACCAGTTCATCGGCATAGCGCTTCGTCATCGCCAGCAAGCGCTGCAGACGGTCGCGCCGCACTGCCAGGCTCGGGCTCATCTCGGCGTCAAATGCCGCACGCTGCTGCGTCAGTACCAGTTGCAGGCGTTCTTGCATGGCTTCGTTCATTGCGATCTCCTTGTTCACCGGGCTGAAGGCTAACTGCATCCGCGCTTCAGGCCAAGCGGAATGCCCCTATGACTGTGGGAAAAATATGCCCGACTTGTCAGGACGGGCAACTTTATCAATGCCGGAAATGGCGGATGCCGCTGAAGACCATGGCGATGCCGCGTTCGTTGGCGGCGGCGATCACTTCTTCGTCGCGCATGCTGCCACCGGGCTGGATCACGCAGCTCGCACCCGCGTCGACCACCACATCGAGGCCGTCGCGGAAGGGGAAGAAGGCATCGCTGGCGACGGCCGAGCCTTTCAATGTGAGGCCGGCGTTTTCGGCCTTGATCGAGGCAATCCGCGCGCTGTCGATGCGGCTCATCTGGCCGGCGCCGACCCCCAGGGTCATGCCATCAGCGCAGAAGACGATGGCGTTGCTCTTCACATATTGCGCCACCGTCCAGGCGAACAGCAGGTCTTGCAGTTGCTGTTGACTGGGTTGGCGGGCCGTCACGACTTTCAGGTCTTCGGCTTTGAGGAAATGGTTGTCGGCGGTCTGCAGCAAGATGCCCGAACCGACTCGCTTGCTGTCGACGGCATTGCGGCCCTGGCTGAATGCCGTAAGGCCTTCGCTTGGCAACTGGATTTCCAGCAAGCGCACATTGGCCTTGGCGGCAAAGATCGCGCGGGCTTCGTCGCTGAAGGCCGGTGCCATCAGCACTTCGACGAACTGCTTGGCCACCAACTGTGCGGCCGCTGCATCGACCGGGCGGTTGAAGGCGATGATGCCGCCAAAGGCCGAGGTCGGGTCGGTTTTCAATGCTTTGGCATAGGCCGAAGCCACATCGGGCGCGATCGCCACGCCACAAGGGTTGGCATGCTTGACGATCACGCAGGCGGTGCTGCTGAAGCTCTTCACGCATTCCCAGGCCGCATCCGCATCGGCGATATTGTTGTACGAGAGTTCCTTGCCCTGCAGTTGCCGGGCAGTCGCCAGCGATCCTGGAGCCGGGTGCAGGTCGCGGTAGAAGGCCGCGCTCTGGTGCGGGTTCTCGCCATAGCGCAGGTCCTGCACCTTGATGAAGCTGCTGTTCATCTGGGCCGGGAAGGCGGCGATGCTGCCGTCGTCCTGGCGTGCCGACAGATAGTTGCTGATTGCGGCGTCGTACTGCGCGATGCGGTTGAAAGCGGCAACGGCGCAGGCGAAGCGGGTTTTGTCGCTGGTCCGGCCTTCGGCGCCGAGCTCGTCGAGCACCTGGGCATATTGCGAAGAATCGGTCAGGACGGTGACATCGCCCCAGTTCTTCGCGGCCGAGCGCACCATCGCCGGGCCACCGATGTCGATGTTCTCGATCGCATCTTCGAGCGTGCAACCGGGCTTGGCCACCGTCGCCTCGAAGGGGTAGAGGTTGACGGCGAGGATGTCGATGGTGGTGATGCCATGCGCTTGCAGCGCAGCCATATGCTCGGGCAGGTCACGCCTGGCCAGCAGGCCGCCATGGATGGTCGGGTGCAAGGTCTTGACACGACCATCGAGCATTTCGGGAAAACCGGTGTGATCGGCGACTTCGGTCACTGGCAGGCCGGCATCGGCGAGCAGCTTGGCAGTGCCGCCGGTGGACAGCAGGCGGACCTTCAAATGATGCAGGGCTTGGGCGAATTCGACGATGCCGGTCTTGTCGGAAACGGAAATCAGGGCGGTCAGTTGGGGCATGTCAGCTCGGGGTTGTGGGACGTTGTTGCTTCAGAGCAGCTGGTGCTGGCTCAGCTTGCGGCGCAATGTGTTGCGGTTGATGCCCAGCCATTCAGCGGCGCGGCTCTGGTTGCCTTCGGCTTCGCGCATGACGACTTCAAGCAGCGGCTTTTCAACCAGGTTGATCAGCATGTCGTGCATGAAATGGGGGGTTTCTCCGCCGAGGTCACGAAAATAGAGTTCGAGATTTTCGCGCACGCAGGATTCGATTGATTTGGGTGTCACGCTGCTGGCCTCGGAGATTCGTTGTTCATCATTGTCGGTTCCTGACTCGCGCTGACAAGATAGGGCAATCGCTCATATCGGTCGGCGAGTTCAGAAAACCATTGTTTCAGCGCCTGCAACTGTGCCGCGCAACTTTGCAGCCGGTTCATCACCTGGCGGAATTCCTCCCCGCCTGGCAACTCGCTGACGGCCCAGCCGATATGTTTGCGCGCAGTACGCATGCCGGTCAGCTCGCCGTAGAGGCTGTAATGGTCGTGCAGATGCTCGGTCAGCCAGTCGCCGGCCTGCAACACGGCAGGTGCGGGCAGGGTTTCGCCGGTGGCCAGGTAATGCGCGATTTCCCGGAAAATCCAGGGCCGGCCCTGGGCCGCTCGGCCGATCATGACGGCATCGGCGCCGGTCAAGGCCAGCACCAGTTCGGCTTTTTGCGGCGAGTTGATGTCGCCATTGGCCACCACCGGGATGCGCAAAGCGGCTTTGACCGCGGCAACGGTCGCATATTCAGCCTGGCCCTTGTAGCCCTGCTCGCGCGTGCGGCCATGCACGGTGACCATGGCCACGCCGGCGTTCTCGGCGGCCAGCGCCAGGCGCAAGGCGTTCTTCTCGGTCTCGCACCAGCCGGTGCGCATTTTCAGCGTCACCGGCACATTGCGCGGCGCCGCCGCAGCGACCACCGCTTCGATGATCTGCAAGGCCAGCGGTTCGTCCTGCATCAGGGCTGAACCGGCCCATTTGCTGCAGACTTTCTTGGCCGGGCAGCCCATATTGATGTCGATGATCTGCGCACCGCGGTCGATGTTGTAGGTCGCGGCTTCGGCCATCATCAGCGCATCGGTGCCGGCGATCTGCACCGCGATCGGCCCGGCTTCGCCCTTGTGGTCAGCGCGGCGCGAGGACTTCAGGCTGTCCCATAGATCCTTGCGCGAGGTCACCATTTCGCTGACCGCATAACCGGCGCCCATGCGGCGGCAAAGTTGGCGAAACGGCCGGTCGGTGACGCCAGCCATTGGCGCCACGAACAGATGGTTCGGTAGTTCATGAGAGCCGAGTTGCAAGCGCGAAGGCATTGATCGTTATTGCTTAAAAATGAGGCAAAAGTATACCTTTGAGTTTGGGCTGCAATTTCAGCCGGTTGACATCGGCTGACCGGATAATCCTGCGATGGAAATCTGGTTGCAGTCCTCGATCGCAATGTTGCTGGCCACGCTGGCTTTGCCGCAAGTCGGCTTGACGGCAGTCTTCGTGATCGCGCTGGTCTCGGCAACCTTGCTGCCGCTGGGCTCCGAGCCGGCGGTTTTTTTGCTGGTGAAAGCCGACCCGGCCTTGTTCTGGCCGGCCATGCTGGTGGCCACGGCGGGCAATACGATTGGCGGCGCCATCACCTGGTGGATGGGCTATGGCGCGGAGCGGGCTTATGAGCGTGCGACTCACCATGAACCCCGGGACAGGCGCGTCTTGGGTTGGCTGCAACGCTTTGGCGCCAAAGCCTGTCTGCTGAGTTGGTTGCCGGTGCTGGGTGATCCGCTGTGCGCGGTCGCCGGATGGCTGAAGCTGCCGTTCTGGCCTTGCGTGGCCTATATGGCGATCGGTAAATTCGCGCGCTATGTGACGATGACTGCGGCCCTGGTCTGGGTTTTCTAGGCCCCTACAATCAGCGCCAGATTCCAACCTCACCCGAGCGCGCAATGACAACCGAGCCTGCAGCCGCCACCCCCGGCACCGACATGACCCATATCTCTGCGCGCGACAAGGCGGAGATCCTCTCGCAGGCTTTGCCCTATATCCGCCGCTTTCACGGCAAGACCATCGTCATCAAGTACGGTGGCAATGCGATGACCGACCCGGCGCTGCAACTGGATTTTGCCGAGGATGTGGTCTTGCTGAAACTGGTCGGGCTGAATCCGGTGGTGGTGCATGGTGGCGGGCCGCAGATCGAGGAGGCCTTGGGCCGCCTGGGCAAGACGGGGCAGTTCATCCAGGGCATGAGGGTGACTGACGACGAGACGATGGAAGTCGTCGAATGGGTGCTGGCCGGCCAGGTGCAGCAGGACATCGTCGGCTTGATCAATGTCGCCGGCGGCAAAGCGGTCGGCCTGACCGGGCGCGATGGCGGCATGATCCGGGCGCGCAAACTGAAGATGGCCGACATGGAAGATCCGAGCAAGGAGCATGACCTGGGCCTGGTCGGCGACATCGTCAGCATTGACCCGAGCGTGGTCAAGGCCCTGCAGGACGACCAGTTCATTCCCGTCATCAGCCCGATCGGGTTTGGCGAAAACAACGAGAGCTACAACATCAATGCCGATGTGGTGGCCGGCAAGCTGGCCGAAGTCTTGAAGGCCGAGAAACTCGTGCTCTTGACCAATACCCCGGGCGTGCTCGACAAGGAAGGCAATTTGCTGACCGACTTGAGCGCGCGCGAAATCGATGCGCTGTTTGCCGACGGCACCTTGTCAGGCGGCATGTTGCCCAAGATTGCCTCGGCCCTCGAAGCCGCGCGCAGCGGCGTCAATGCCGTCCACATCATCGACGGCCGCGTCCCCCACGCCATGCTCCTCGAAATCCTCAGCGATCAGGCTAACGGGACGATGATCCGGTCTCACTGAGACCGGAGCATTGGCCCGCGTCCGACCGTAGGGAGGACTTGCGATGATCCACGTCTCACTGAGACCGGATCGCCCGGGTCTGCTGAATGCAGACCCGGGCCCCGCGTCCGACCGCAGGGAGGACTTGCGATGATCCACGTTCACTGAGGACTCAGCATCCGGCCCGGATGAGGGCATTCCCAGGCCCCACGTTTGCAGTCGATGTTGGCCTGTATCAGCACGGTTTCATCAACGCCCAGCATGACCTGCCAAGGAAAATCAGCCTTGAAACAACAGGGCGCTCATGTCTACATTTTCCGTGCTGATCGTCGAAGACCAGGCCAGGTTCAGTGAAGCATTTGTGCATTCGCTGGCCGATGTCAGCGACGTCCACTTGCTCGGGGTCGCGGTCGATCTGCACCAGGGCCGGCGCATGTTTGACCAGGGGCGGCCGGATGTGCTGCTGGTTGACCTTGACCTGCCGGGAGGCAATGGCATCGAACTGATACGCCATGCCGCCCATGTCAGGCCGCAATGCGAGGTGATGGTGATCTCGGTTTTCGGCGACGAGCAGCATGTGATGGCCAGCATCGAGGCCGGCGCCACCGGCTATCTGCTCAAGGACGACCTGGCGCTGGACCTGCCCAGCCAATTGCGTTCGCTGCGTGCCGGCGGCAGTCCGATCAGCCCGATCATTGCCAGGCGACTGCTGATGCGGTTGGCGCCGGCTGCGGGTCATCTGGCCAGCGAGCTGGCCCAACTCAGCGACGAGGATGCGGTGGCGCTTTCCGAGCAGGAATCGCGGGTGCTGCACCTTGCAGCCAAGGGCTTCACCTTCGACGAGATCGCGCATTTCCTGCAGGTGTCGCCGCACACGGTGATGACCTATGTGAAGCGGGTTTATCGCAAGCTGCATGTGCGCTCCAAGGTCGAAGCGATCTATGAAGCCCGCCGCCTCGGTTGGCTACGTGACTGAAGTTGCACTGGACGCCTGCCAGCGGCTAGTCTGACTCCCTTCACAGGCTGTGCCAAAATCGGTTGCGCTCCTGCAATCGTCATAGCCGCCAAGCCGATGCCTGCATCCAATCCTGAATCGAATGCCAAGGCCGGGTCGCCAGTAGCGGCCCGCAAGCGTCCACGTCCCGGAGAGCGCCGCGTGCAGATTCTGCAGACGCTGGCCGGCATGCTCGAGCAGCCCGGCGCCGATCGCGTGACCACCTCCGCCTTGGCTGCCAAGCTTGAGGTCAGCGAGGCGGCCCTGTATCGCCATTTCGCCAGCAAGGCGCAAATGTTCGAGGGCCTGATCGAATTCATCGAGAGCAGCATCTTCAGCTTGCTCAACCAGATCGTCGAGCGCCCCGGCGCAGGGCAAGCGCAGGCGCAAAAAATCATCTCGGTGTTGCTGCAGTTCGGTGAACGCAATCCGGGCATGACCCGGGTGATGGTCGGCGATGCGCTGGTCTACGAAAACGAGCGGCTGGTGCTGCGGATGAACCAGTTTTTTGATCGCGTCGAGTCCTCGCTGCGCCAGGTCTTGCGTGTTGCAGCCGAAGCCAAGGGCTCGGCCACGCCAACGGTCGATGCCAATGCACAGGCTTCGGTGCTGGTCAGTTTCATCATTGGTCGCCTGCAGCGTTATGCCCGTTCAGGCTTCAAACGGATGCCCAGCGAGCAGTTGGACGCCGCGCTGCGGATGCTGGCGGGTGACTCGCCCGGCTAAACTGGGCGGATGTCCGAATTTGAAAACCTGATCACACGCGCCGAGGCGCTGTTCACAAGGCTTGAAGCCGTCCTGCCACAGCCCTTGGGTGAGCCCGATTGGGGCGCTTCGGTGGCCTTCCGTTATCGCAAGCGTGCCGGCAGGCAATTGCTTGAGCCGGTGCGTCATGTCGCGACCATCAGGCTCGAAGACCTGAAAGAGGTCGAGCCGCAGAAGCAGCGCTTGCTGCGCAATACCGAGCAGTTCGTCGCTGGCAGACCGGCCAACAATGTGTTGCTGACCGGCGCTCGCGGCACCGGCAAGAGTTCATTGATCAAGGCCTGCCTGAACGCCTTTGCCGATCAGGGTTTGCGTTTGATCGAGGTCGACAAGGCCGATCTGGTTGACCTGCCCGATCTGGTTGACCTGGTGTTTGGTCGCCCCGAGCGTTTCGTGATTTTTTGTGATGACCTCAGCTTCGATGAAGGCGAAGCCGGCTACAAGGCCTTGAAGTCGATGCTCGACGGTTCGGTGGCCTCGGTGTCTGACAACGTGCTGATCTACGCGACCAGCAACCGCCGCCATTTGCTGCCCGAGCAGATGCGCGACAACCTTGGCTACAAGCATACCGATGATGGCGAAGTCCATCCGGGTGAGGCGATCGAGGAAAAAATCTCCCTCTCCGAGCGCTTCGGCCTGTGGGTCAGCTTCTACCCCTTCACGCAGCAGGAATATCTGGTCATCACGGCGCAATGGCTGCGCTTTTTTGGCATCGACGAGGCCGCGATCGAAGCGGCGAGGCAGCCGGCGCTGGTCTGGGCACTCGAGCGGGGTTCGCGCTCGGGACGCGTTGCCTACCAGTTCGCACGCGATCTGGCCGGCCGCGAAGAGGTCACCCATGCCCAGGCGACACCAGCCCGCGTGATCAGCGGTATGCCGCCCGACGGCCTTGACGATGTCTGAGCGGCTGCCGGTCGACGTCGCTGTCGGCGTCTTGATCGAGCGCGACAGCCAGGGCCGGGAAGGACGTTTTCTGTTGACGACGCGGCCGGCGGGCAAGGTCTATGCAGGCTTCTGGGAGTTTCCTGGGGGCAAGGTCGAAGCCGGCGAGACGGTCGAGCAAGCGCTGAAGCGCGAGTTGTTCGAGGAGTTGGGGATCGAGATCGGCGCGGCCCATGCCTGGAAGATCGAGATCATGGACTATCCCCATGCCCGGGTACGCCTGCATTTTTGCAAGGTCTATGAATGGCAGGGCGAATTCGAGATGCGCGAGCAGCAGTTGATGGCCTGGGCCGACCTGCCGGTGCAACAGCAGCCGGTGCTGCCAGGGACGGTCCCGGTACTGCAATGGTTCGCGGCTGAGCGTGGCTTCAAGGGGGCCACCCATCCGGCCTGATTACACTGACGCCATGAACTGGATCGACGAAATCAAATGGGATGCAGCGGGCTTGGTGCCGGTGATCGCGCAGGAGCGGGTCAGCGGCGATGTCCTGATGTTCGCCTGGATGAACCGCGAGGCCCTGGCACGTACGGCTGAGCTTGGCGAGGCCGTTTATTGGAGCCGCTCGCGCAGCAGGCTCTGGCACAAAGGCGAGGAATCAGGTCACAAGCAGATCGTTCATGAAATACGGATGGACTGCGACAACGATGTGTTGCTGCTGAAAATCACCCAGCTCGGCCCGGATGAAATAGGCATTGCCTGTCATACCGGCCGGCACAGCTGCTTTTATCAGCGCTATGAAAATGGTGCCTGGCAAGCGGTCGAACCCATCCTCAAGGATCCCGGGACCATCTACAAATGACTCAGACTTCGCAATCCAGTCAGGACATGCTGGCGCGCCTGAGCGCCTTGATCGATTCGCGCAAGCCGGCCAATGGCGGCGACCCGGCCAGCAGCTATGTGGCCAGGCTGTTCGACAAGGGCCTCGACGCGATCTTGAAAAAGATCGGTGAAGAGGCGACCGAGACGGTGATGGCCGGCAAGGACGGCGACCGGCAAAAGCTCGTTTACGAAGTCGCCGATCTCTGGTTTCACAGCCTGATCGCCCTGAGTCATTTCGACCTCAAGCCCGAGCAGGTGCTGGCCGAACTGGCCCGGCGCGAGGGCCTGTCCGGGCTGCAGGAATTTGCGCAGCGCGGCCATGCCGAAGAGCCCAACGACTGACGACAGACCTGAAGAGATTCCTTATGACGCATGACCCTGACTGCCTGTTCTGCAAGATCGTTGCCGGCAACATCCCCAGCCGCAAGGCCTATGAGGACGAGCAGGTGCTGGCATTCCACGACATCCATCCCTGGGCGCCGGTTCATCTGCTGATCATCCCGAAGCTGCATATCGCCACGATGAGCGATCTGGGCGATGAGCATGCCGACCTGCTCGGTCATATGGCGCTGCTGGCGCCCAGGCTGATGCAAGAGCAGGGCGTGACGAACGGATTCCGTACCGTCATCAACACCGGGCCGGATGGTGGCCAGGAGATCTACCACCTGCATATGCATGTGATGGGCGGCCCGCGCCCCTGGGTCAAGGCCTGAATCGCTCAAGTGCAATGATGACTCGTCCCAACTAGAATGCGGGATCTTTTTCAGGAGAAGCAATATGGGTTCATTCAGCATCTGGCATTGGCTCATCGTGCTCTTGGTTGTTGTGTTGATTTTCGGCACCAAGAAGCTCAAGAACATCGGCTCGGACATGGGTTCGGCGGTGAAGGGCTTCAAGGACGGCATGAAAGATGGCGGCGCCAGCAGCAGTGAGCCGCCGCCCCAGCAGGTCACGACCCAAACAGCGGCTGACCACAGCAACACGGTCGACGTCGAGTCCAAGACCAAGTCTTGATGCATGACGCGCCCGGCAATGACACTGCATGATTGATTTCGGTTTTGACAAGATCGCGCTGATCGGCGTGGTGGCTCTGGTCGTGATCGGCCCCGAGCGTTTGCCACGCGTGGCGCGGACCGTCGGCCATCTGCTGGGCAAGGCGCAGCGCTATGTGGCTGACGTGAAAGCCGAAGTGGGACGATCGATCGAGCTCGAAGAGCTGAAGAAAATGAAAGACCAGTTCGCCGATGCGGCTCAGGACGTCAAGCAGACGGTCGAGCAGGAGGTGAGCTCGGCCAATCAGGCTTTCGAGCAGACCTGGGCCGATGCCAGCGGTGAAAGCGCCGCTGAGCCTGTGCCGTGGAGCCCGATGGTCGATGTTCCCGGCTACAAGCATCCGAACAAGAACTGGCGCATCAAGCGCGGCGCAACGCCGCAGTGGTACAAGCAAAAACGCGGCGTGCGCCGCAATGTCCAGTCGGGCGCAGCGCGGGTGGCGCGTTTTCGTCCGCCAGCAAGACCCTGATGATGAGCGCCAATGTCTGAAGAAAAGAAAGCGCCCGACGATGAACTCGCCGGCACCGAACAACCGTTCATTTCCCACCTTGTAGAACTGCGCGACCGCTTGGTCCGCGCGGCCATTGCGGTCGCGATTGCCTTCGGCATCCTGGCGATGTTTCCAGGGCCTTCGGCACTCTATGACCTGCTGGCCGCACCGCTGGTGGCGCAATTGCCCCAGGGCTCGACCCTGATCGCCACCAATGTGATCTCGCCATTTCTGGTGCCCTTGAAAATCACCTTGCTGGCTTCGTTCCTGGCCGTGCTGCCGGTGGTGCTTTACCAGGTCTGGGCCTTTGTGGCGCCGGGCCTTTACTCGCATGAAAAGAGGCTGGTCGTGCCGCTGGTGTTTTCCAGCACGGTGCTGTTCTTCGTCGGCGTGGCTTTTTGTTACTTCTTTGTCTTCGGCCAGGTGTTCAAGTTCATCCAGAACTTCGCGCCCAAAAGCATCACCGCGGCGCCTGATATCGAGGCCTATCTGAGCTTTGTGATGTCGATGTTCATTGCTTTCGGTGCAGCCTTCGAAGTGCCGGTCGTCGTTGTCATGCTGGCGCGTATGGGCATCGTGACGGTCGAGAAGTTGAAGGAATTCCGCGGCTATTTCATCGTCGTGGCCTTCATCATCGCCGCGATCATCACGCCGCCTGACGTGGTGTCGCAACTGGCGCTGGCGATTCCGATGTGCTTTCTTTACGAGTTGGGTATCGTGGCTGCCGGCTATTTCATCCGCTACTCGAAAGCACCCGAGTAATCATTCAGATTGCGGCTTCGGTCGTTGCACGATCTTGAGCGTGAATTCAAGCTGCTGGGCGCCGCGCTGAACCGACACCTTGGCCTCGCTTTGCGGCGGCAAGGCGGCTACTGCAGCGAGCAATTCGGTCGGATTGAGTACCTTCCTGGCGCCGATGCTGGTCAGCACATCGCCGGGTTTCAAGCCGGCTTTGGCGGCCGGTGCGCCGTCCAGCACGCCGCTGATCAGCACCCCTTCCTGGACCGTCAACTTGAAGGCCGAGGCAAACTCGGGCGTCAATTCACGGGTCTGCACACCAATCCAGCCGCGCGCCACATGACCGTCGCGCAACAGCGCGTCCATCACTTGCCGCGCGGTGCTGATCGGGATCGCGAAGCCTATCCCCAGGCTGCCGCCACTGCGCGAAAAAATCGCCGTATTGATACCGACCAGATTGCCTTCCGAATCGACCAGCGCGCCGCCCGAATTGCCGGGATTGATCGCGGCGTCGGTCTGGATGAAGTTCTCGAAGGTATTGATGCCCAACTGGCTGCGGCCGAGCGCGCTGACGATGCCCAACGTCACTGTCTGACCCACGTTGAAGGGGTTGCCGATCGCCAGCAAGGCGTCGCCGACCATCAGGCTGTTCGAGTCGCCAATCTGGATCACCGGCAACTTGTCCAGCTTGATCTTCAAGACCGCGACATCGGTTTCGGGGTCGGTGCCGACCAGGGTTGCGCGGGCCTGCCGGCCATCGCTCAACATCACCTCGATGTCGGAAGCGCCTTCGACCACATGGTTATTGGTCAGCAGATAACCTGCTGCCGAGACGATCACTCCGGAGCCCAGGCCAACCTGCGGTCTTGACGGGGCGCTGCGGCCGCGCTGGCCGAAGTTGAACCTGAACCAGGCATCGTTGGCCTCGTCCGAGCGTGCTGGCGGCTTGCTCGCCGTGATGCTGACCACGGCCGGAGCGGCGCGCTTGGCGGCGAGGCTGTAACCGCTGCGACTGCTGCTGGTGGAGGTCGCCAAAGGCTGTATCGGTGAGGCGCGCGGCAACACCGGTACCTCGCTTCGCTGCAGCCATGCAGGCTTCAATGTCATCACCACAAACAGCATTGCCAGCGCCACGGTCGTCGTCTGGGCGAAAATCAGCCATAGTCTGCGCACAATCCCTCCCCACCCAGGTCCACTTTGATGTCAAACAGCTTCATCCAACGCGGCGCTCTTGAGCTGCATCTCAGGCAGTTGCTCGAGGTCGACCGTTTCAAGGATTATGGGACCAATGGTTTGCAGGTCGAGGGTCGGGCGGAGATTCGCCACCTGGTCTGCGGGGTCACAGCCAGCGTGGCCTTGATCGATGCGGCGATCGCCGCAGGGGCTGATGCCATCCTGGTTCACCATGGCCTGTTCTGGCGCGGCCAGGAGGGTCGTGTCACAGGCTGGATGAAGCAGCGGCTGGCCAGGCTGCTGGCCCATGACATCAACCTGTTCGCCTACCACCTGCCGCTCGATGCGCATAAGGAACTCGGCAACAACGCGCAATTGGGGCTGCGGCTCGGCTGGCAGGCCGACGGAACTTTCGGCGAGCAGGATCTTGGCTGCATCGGCAGCCTGTCAGCCTCGCAGGCGATGCCCGGGCTCTGCGCAGCGCTGCAATTGCAACTCGGGCGCGAGGTGCTGGCCTTGCCAGGAGACGGCCGACCTCTGCAG
>CANFIC010000044.1 GCA_947446685.1 Burkholderiales bacterium | reverse complement strand
GCTCCCGATGACCGATATTCGCGAACGCACGGTCCTGTTTGCCGACCTGCGCGGCAGTACAGCGCTGTTCGAATCCATCGGCAATGCTGAGGCGAGCGACTTGATCACTGATGCCATCGATCAGATCAGCCTTGCCGTGAATGAATGCAGCGGCACCTTGATCAAGACGCTCGGCGATGGCTTGATGGCGGTCTTTGATGCCCCGTCCGACGGTGTCAAAGCCGCTGCCCGCATGCAGGACTTACTCGGTTCCATGCCGGTGCGCGGTTCGAGGCTGCAGCAAAATCCCGTTCGTCGGGGCTTGCGGATGCAACTGGCATTGGCGCATGGCGAAGTGG
This sequence comes from Burkholderiales bacterium, assembly GCA_947446685.1. GTDB lineage: Bacteria > Pseudomonadota > Gammaproteobacteria > Burkholderiales > Burkholderiaceae_C > Paucibacter_A. The sequence goes on along the minus strand of CANFIC010000044.1, from coordinate 15,907 downwards.
TGGAGATCAGCGGCGACTGTTTTGGCGACACGGTCAACGTGGCAGCACGCCTGCTCGACCACGCCGGAGACAACGAGACTCTGGTGACTGCAGCGGTAGTTGGCGGTCTGCCGATTGCACAAAGGCTGCGTTTTCGCAGTCTCGACCTGATTCCATTGCGCGGTCGGGTCGAGCCGGTTCATGTCCACGTACTCGACCTGCCTGCGCTGGAGAACCTTGCTCCCACCGAATTTGCCGCCCTGGTCCAGACGGTCATGCCCGATGGCATCCGGCTGATCTGGCAGGACCTCGACCGGGTGTTCGACATCGACAGCATGCCGGTGGTTTTGGGCCGAAGCGTGCAGGCAACCTACTGCATTCCAGACGGCCGGGTGTCGCGCTCTCATCTCCGCATCGATTGGCATGGCGGCAGTTTTTCAGTCACCGACCTGAGCTACAACGGCACCTTCGTGCGCTTTGCCAAAGCCGATGAAATAATCAGCTTGAAGCGCGGCCAATGCACTTTGCATGGCAGCGGCATGATCGGGCTTGGCAGTACGCCCAATGATGAGGACTCGCCAACAGTCCGATTCGAAGTACAACATTTCCCCAGAACAAGGCCGATGGATCTCACCCCCAGCCAGCTTGCGCGTTAGGGATGCTCCGCATAACCCCTCACGGTTTGTGCCAGCGCGGCCTCGGGCGGTCTGCGGCGTTGCATTTATTGCCAATAGCACGCGCTATTGGCCGCAAAATGCGCCTTGCATCCCATCCCGATCCGCGCTGCAGACACTCGCGTTGAGTTATGCAGAGCATCCATAATTCAACAATAACTGAGATTGCATGTCCCTTCGAGCAGAACCCCCCTACACCCACGGCAGCACCAGCAAAACTGCGGTCGTCTTCTGCAACCTCGGCACTCCCGACGCGCCAACTGCAAAAGCCCTGCGCCGTTATCTCGCTCAGTTCCTGAGCGACTCGAGAGTCATTGAGATTCCCAAGCTGATCTGGGCCTTGATTCTGCACGGCATCATTCTGCGGGTTCGGCCGGCCAAGTCGGCCGCCAAGTACGCCTCGGTGTGGATGCCCGGCGGCTCGCCATTGAAAGTCTGGACCGAAACCCAGGCCCGCCTGCTACAAGCAAGCCTTCAACAAAGCGGTCACGATGTCTGCGTGCGCTATGCGATGCGCTATGGCAATCCGGCCATTGGCAAGACCTTGAGCGAACTGCGCGCCGAAGGCGTGACCCGGGTGCTGGTGCTGCCTGCTTACCCCCAATACTCGGCAGCGACCACGGCCAGCGTGGTTGATGACGTTGCTCGCTGGGCCTTGCAGACGCGCCACCTGCCCGAATTCCGTTTCGTCAATCGCTACGGCGACGACCCGCAATACATCGAAGCGCTGGCCGACAGCGTGCGCAAGCATTGGCAGGCCAAGGGCCGGCCAGAGCGGCTGGTGATGAGTTTTCATGGCATGCCGGCGCGGACCCTGGAACTTGGCGACCCTTACCATTGCGAATGCTTGAAGACCGGGCGGCTGCTGGCCGAGGCGCTTGGCTTGAGCAAGGAGCAATACAGCGTCACCTTCCAAAGCCGCTTTGGCCGGGCCAAATGGCTGCAGCCTTATACCGAGCCGACGCTGAAAAAACTGGCTGCCGAGGGCACCACCCATGTTGACGTGATTTGCCCCGGTTTCAGCGCTGACTGCCTGGAGACGCTTGAAGAAATCAGCATGGAAGCCCGTGATGCATTTCTGGCCGCTGGTGGCCGGCAGTTCAGCTATATCCCTTGCCTCAATGACAGCGACGCCGGCATGGCTGCGCTGACTGCATTGACCGAAAGACATTTGCTCGGCTGGCCGACGCAACAGACTCAGGACCCGCAACAACTGCAGGCCCAGCGCATGCTCGCCCTGGCGGCTGGCGCATCGCAATGACCTGCCTGCGGTCCTGGATCGTTGACTGAACGGCACCCCATGAAAGCAAGTGAACAAGGAAGTACCGGCCTGCGCCTGGATAAATGGCTATGGGCAGCCAGGTTCTTCAAGACCCGTTCGCTGGCGGCCGAGGAAATCGGTCACGGCCGGGTGCAAGTCAATGGTCAGGTGGCCAAGGCTTCGCGCGAGCTAAAACTAGGTGATTTGCTGCGCTTGCGCCAGGCGCAAGTCGAGCGCGAGGTCTGGGTGCGCGGCTTGAGCCATCTGCGGGGTCCGGCGGCGCAGGCTCAAGCCCTGTACGAAGAAACCCCGGCGAGCTTGCTGGCCAGCAACAAAGCGGCCGAGCAACGCCGGCTGGCGCCAGAACCTGCACAGGCGATCACCCAGGGTCGCCCGACCAAACTTGCAAGGCGTCGACTCGCCGACTGGGACCGCTGGAGCGCCAGCGCAGACAGCGAGTAACCGGGACTTCCGGAAAACAGCAGTCCGGAACAATCCCCCTCTTGAAATCCAGGGCATAGCGCCAATATCTGGTGGTCTGAATCAATAAGCATCATGACTACCGACAAAATCCCCCCACAAGAAACTGCCACCGCCGACCTTGAGTCCGCTTCGGCAGAAGCCGCCCTGCCCTTGACGGCCGAGGCCAAGCAAGCTGAGCTGGAAGCCAAGTTGGCCGAAGTTTCTGACTCTTTTTTGCGCGCCAAGGCAGAGATGGAAAACATCCGTAGGCGCGCTGACGACGAAATTTCCAAAGCGCGGCGGTTTGCCGTCGAATCGTTTGCTGAATCAATGCTGCCGGTGATGGACAGCATGGAAGCGGCCATCGCCATGCCGGACGCCAAAGTCGAAACCGTACTGGAGGGCGTGTATGCCACCAAACGGCAATTGGCGGCGGCACTGGATCGCAACCGGGTGCTCGAAATCAACCCGGCGCCGGGCACGAAATTCGATCCCCATCACCATCAGGCGATCAGTATGGTGCCGGCTGAGCAGGACGCCAATACCGTCGTGACCGTGCTGCAAAAAGGCTATTCGATTGCCGAACGCGTCTTGCGCCCTGCCTTGGTCACTGTCGCGGCACCGCGCTGAACCTCAGGCTGGCCCAGCGACAGTTGCAAAAAATATCGAGTCGGTGGCTCTTGCAATGCGCCGACTAAACCGCAGTTTAGAACTATCAGTTTAAGGAGTTTCAAAATGGGCAGAATTATCGGCATTGACCTTGGCACCACCAATTCTTGCGTGGCCGTCATGGAAGGCAATACAACCCGAGTGATCGAAAACGCTGAAGGTGCGCGGACGACGCCATCGATCATTGCTTATCAGGAAGATGGCGAAATTCTGGTCGGTGCTTCCGCCAAGCGCCAGGCTGTCACAAATCCGCGCAACACCCTGTACGCAGTGAAGCGGCTGATCGGCCGCAAATTCACCGAAAAGGAAGTGCAAAAGGATATCGATTTGATGCCCTACACGATTGCTGCGGCTGACAACGGCGATGCCTGGGTCGAAGTGCGCGGCAAGCGTCTGGCACCGCCGCAAGTCAGCGCTGAAGTGCTGCGCAAGATGAAACAGACCGCTGAGGATTACCTTGGCGAGGAAGTGACCGAAGCCGTCATCACGGTGCCGGCCTATTTCAACGATGCACAGCGCCAGGCGACCAAGGACGCCGGCCGGATCGCCGGACTCGATGTCAAGCGCATCATCAATGAGCCGACCGCTGCAGCTTTGGCCTTCGGTCTGGACAAGCATGGCAAGGGCGACCGCAAGATCGCCGTGTACGACTTGGGCGGCGGCACGTTCGACATCTCGATCATCGAGATCGCCGATGTCGACGGTGAAATGCAGTTTGAAGTGCTGTCGACCAATGGCGACACCTTCCTCGGCGGAGAAGACTTCGACCAGCGCATCATCGATTACATCGTGACCGAGTTCAAGAAGGAACAAGGCGTCGACCTGACCAAGGACGTGCTGGCCTTGCAGCGTTTGAAGGAAGCGGCCGAGAAAGCCAAGATCGAACTCTCCAACTCGGCCCAGACTGATGTCAATCTGCCCTACATCACGGCTGATGCCAGCGGCCCGCGGCATTTGAATGTCAAGTTGACACGCGCCAAACTTGAATCGCTGGTCGATGACCTGATTGAACGCACGATCGCTCCTTGCCGCATGGCTGTCAAGGATGCCAGCATTGCACTCGACTCGATCGACGATGTGATTCTGGTCGGCGGCATGTCGCGGATGCCCAAGGTACAGGAAAAGGTCAAGGAGTTCTTCGGCAAGGATCCACGTCGCGATGTGAATCCTGACGAGGCCGTTGCTGTGGGTGCTGCGATCCAGGGCCAGGTGCTGAGCGGCGAGCGCAAGGACGTGCTGCTGCTCGACGTGACCCCACTGTCCCTGGGCATCGAAACCCTGGGCGGCGTGATGACGAAGATGATCACCAAGAACACGACGATCCCGACCAAGTTCGCGCAGACCTTCTCCACCGCCGATGACAACCAGCCCGCAGTGACGATCAAGGTTTATCAGGGCGAGCGCGAGCTGGCTTCGGGTAACAAGAGCCTGGGTGAGTTCAATCTGGAAGGAATTCCGCCGTCACCGCGCGGCACGCCACAGATTGAAGTTTCATTCGACATCGACGCCAACGGCATCCTGCATGTCCGGGCCAAAGACAAGGGCACCGGCAAGGAAAACAAGATCACGATCAAGGCCAACTCCGGCTTGACCGAAGACGAGATCCAGAAGATGGTCAGGGATGCGGAAGTCAACGCAGCCGAAGACAAGAAGAAGATCGAAATCGTCCAGGCCAGAAATCAGGCGGATGGCATGCTGCACAGCGTAAAGAAATCCGTTGCAGAGCATGGCGACAAGCTTGAAGCTGCTGAAAGAGAAGCGATCGAGGCAGCGATCAAGGATCTTGATCTGGCCATGAAGGGTGAAGACAAGGCCGAAATCGAGGCCAAGACCGAATTGTTGATGACCGCAAGCCAGAAGCTCGGTGAAAAGATCTACGCTGAAACGCAGGCTGCTGAAGCGGCGGCAGGTGCTGCAGCAGAACAGCCCAAGGCAGCGCAGGATTCACAGGGTGCGAGCAAACCGGCTGACGACAATGTGGTCGATGCCGAGTTCAAGGAAGTCAAGAACCCGAAGTGATGTTCAAGACATGCCGAGCCCGCAGTGATCGACGGGTTTGGCAGTTGTCGCCGCCGCGTTGGAGCCCAGGGCTTTGCCCTAAAAGCTCGACGCGGCGCTGTTGTTTGATACAGGCGGAATCAGCCCATGGCAAAGCGTGACTATTACGAAATCCTCGGTATGGCAAAAAACGCCTCCGACGAAGAAATCAAGAAAAGCTACCGCAAGGCAGCGATGAAATATCACCCTGACCGAAATCAGGGTGAAGGCGCCAAAAAAGCCGAGGAGCAGTTCAAGGAGGCCAAAGAAGCCTATGAAATGCTATCGAATCCGCAAAAACGCGCGGCCTATGACCAACATGGTCATGCTGGCGTCGATCCGAATGTCGGCGGCTTCCGTCCGGGTGGTCAGGGTGCTGAAGGGTTTGGCGGGTTTGCCGAAGCCTTTGGAGATATTTTCGGCGACATCTTCAGCGGTAACGGCGGAGGTGGTGGACGGCGCGGCGGCGGCGGCCAGCAGGTCTATCGAGGCGCCGACCTTTCCTATGCAATGGAAATATCGCTGGAAGAAGCCGCCCGTGGCAAGGAATCTCAGATCCGCATTCCGAGTTGGGAAGGCTGCGCCACCTGCAATGGCAGCGGCGCCAAGCCTGGCACGAGTGCCAAGGGTTGTAGCACTTGCAATGGTGCCGGTACCGTGCACATGCGCCAAGGCTTCTTCTCGGTGCAACAGACCTGCCCGCATTGCCAAGGCAGCGGCAAGATCATCCCCGACCCCTGCACGGCCTGCAATGGCCAGGGCAAGGTAAAAAAGAGCAAGACGCTGGAGGTGAAGATTCCGGCCGGGATCAATGAAGGCATGCGCATCCGCTCGGCCGGCAATGGTGAACCCGGCGTCAATGGCGGGCCAGCCGGCGACCTGTATATCGAGATCCGCATCAAGGCGCATGCGCTGTTCGAGCGCGATGGCGATGACTTGCATTGCACCATGCCCGTCGCCATGACGATGGCCGCATTGGGTGGCGCCATCGACGTACCGACGCTGGGCGGAACAGCTGAAATTGAACTCCCCGAGGGAACCCAGCATGGCAAGACCTTCCGCTTGCGCGGCAAGGGCATCAAGGGTGTACGTTCAAGCTATCCAGGTGACCTGTATTGCCACATCAACGTGGAAACACCTGTGAAGCTGTCCGAACATCAGCGCAAGCTCTTGAAGGAGTTGGACAAGTCATTCCGCGACGGTGGCGAACGTCACTCACCGAACGCCAAGAGCTGGACCGACAAGGTCAAGGATCTGTTCAAGTAGGCCTTGATGACCGCCGGGCGCCTTGCGGCGCTTGGTCATTGAGCCCGGGCGATCAGTACTCGCTGCCTGAACTGTAGCCTGGCGCCAGGTTTTCGAACTTGGTATGCATGCGCTGAAAAGCCAGTTTGACCGTGCCCACCGGGCCATTGCGCTGCTTGGCGATGATGATTTCAGCAATGCCGGGTTCCTTGCACTCTTCCTTGGTGTAGTACTCGTCGCGGTAGATGAACATGATGATGTCGGCATCCTGTTCGATCGCACCGGACTCGCGCAAATCGCTCATCATCGGACGCTTGTCAGGACGAGATTCAACGCTTCGATTGAGCTGCGAAAGCGCCACAACCGGGCATTGCAACTCCTTGGCCAGGGCTTTCAAGCTGCGTGAAATTTCGCCGATGACGGTGGCACGATTCTCTTCACTGCCACCATTGCCGCTCATCAACTGCAGATAGTCGATGATGATCAATCCGAGCTTGCCGCAGATACGGGCCTGACGGCGCGCGCGGGCGCGCACCTCGCTGGGCGACAGACCGGGGCTCTCGTCGATGAAGATACTCGCCTTGCCCAATTTATCTACCGCTTCGGACAGCCGCCCCCATTCATCATCGGCCAGACGACCGGTACGGAGATGACTTTGATCGATGCGGCCGATCGAGCCGACCATGCGCAAGGCCAGCTGGTTGGCGCCCATTTCCATCGAATAAATAACGACTGGCAGGCCTTCATTGATAGCGACGTTTTCGCCGATATTGATCGCAAATGCGGTCTTGCCCATCGAGGGACGCGCAGCCAGCACGATCAGGTCACCCGGTTGAAAACCAGCCGTCATCCGGTCAAGGTCAAAAAATCCTGTGCGCACGCCGGTTACATCTTCGGCACCGTTTTCGGCCAACTCGTTGACGCGGTCGATCAAGGCGACCACCAGGTTGTCCATGCTCTGGAAGCCCTGGCGGTTGCGTGAACCTTCTTCGCCGATGCGGAAAATCTTGGCTTCGGCCTCGTCAAGAATTTGCGTCACAGGTCGACCCTGCGGGCTCAGGGCTGCGGTCGCGATCTCGTCGCTGGCACTCACCAGCTTGCGCAGGATGGCGCGCTCGCGCACGATTTCAGCGTAGCGCCTCAGATTGGCAGCACTTGGAACGCTCTGCGCCAGCGCGTTCAGATAGGCCAGCCCGCCGCATTCCTCGGCCTTGCCGACCGAGGTCAACTCTTCGAAGACCGTCACCACATCGGCCGGCTTGCTGGCGTTGATCAACTTGCCGACAGCAGCAAATATCTGTTTGTGCTCGAAGCGGTAGAAATCGGATTCGGTCAACAAGTCACCGGCGCGATCCCAAGCCGAGTTGTCGATCAGCAATCCTCCGAGGACACTTTGTTCGGCTTCGACAGAATGCGGTGGTACGCGCAGGCGCGCCACCTCGTCGTCCTGGCGTCCGGCGCCAGGCAAATTGGGGGAAGAGAAGATCGCAGACATAGCGGAACTATACGGCCAGCCGACCGGTGCGCTTGTGGACAAAGCTGTGGAAATCTCCGGGATCTGCCGGTATAAGCGGCATCCCGGCAAGGGTTTCTTGCAAGCAATAAAAAAGCCGGGACTCTGGTCAAGAGCACCGGCTTTGAGCCAACCCTGGAAGGGCGGCAATCCGACGCCATCGAGGCGCCGGTTTTTCCAGATCAGGCCACTTCGGCGACGACCTGGACGTTGACTTCCACAACCACATCGGAATGCGGTGTCACATTGACAGGGAACTCGCCAACCGACTTCAAGGCGCCGAGCGGCATACGCACTTGCGACTTGGAGACAGCAAAGCCCAATTTCGTCAATGCTTCAGCCACATCGGCGTTCGTCACCGAACCAAACAGTCGACCGTCAACGCCGGCCTTCTGGCTGATACGGACAGTCTTGCCGGCCAAGCTTTCGCCCAGGGCAGTTGCCGTTGCCAGCTTCGCGGCAGCAGCTTTTTCGAGCTCTGCACGCTTGACTTCGAATTCCTTGATGGCTGACTCGGTGGCACGGCGTGCCTGGCGAGTCGGGATCAGGAAATTACGGGCATAACCGTTCTTGACATTGACGACATCGCCAAGATTGCCGAGATTGGCGACTTTTTCAAGCAGAATAATTTGCATGGTCAGCTACTCCTCAGACCTTGTGCTGGTCACTGTACGGCAGCATGGCGAGGAAACGAGCTCGCTTGATGGCCACAGTCAGCTGACGCTGGAAGAACGCACGCGTGCCAGTCAGGCGAGCGGGCGTGATCTTGCCGGTTTCACCGACGAAATCGCGCAATGTGTCAATGTCCTTGTAATCGATCTGCTCGACACCAGTGACGGTGAAGCGGCAGAAGCGCTTACGACGGAACAGCAATGACTGGGTATTGCGCTTGGGTTTTTTGTCCTTGGAAAACCGACCTTTACCACGTGGCGGAGCCATAGTGTTACCTCTTTAAGTTTCAATCCGGATTCGAACAATTCGGTGTTCGATCGGTATCCATTGCCGTGATGTGGAAAATCGTTCCACGTCCGTTGCGCTGGTTGCTGAGAAAGCCCGAAAAACAGGCCGTTCCTCCTACACCCAGCGCCTGCAGACGCTTGACAGTTTCACCGATCGCCACTGCTTTGATTTCCATGGAAACCTTGCGTGGTTTTCCGGCTTCTTGCACCTGAGACTCATGCTTCAAGCTGAGGTCAAGTGCAACAAGGCCGGCCGGCGTATATCTGACGAGTCCGATTTCCTGCAACTGCGCGTCTAAAACCAGATGATTCAATGGCGAGTCACTGGAATATCGCGCTGCAACACAGTTCGCTGTTTACCGATTCAAGCACCCTGGAGCTGCTTCAGCCTATATCAGGCTGCCGCTTCCTGAGGATGAGGAGCCTTGCGGGACTCTTCACGTTCCACGGTCTTCATCATGACTGAAGGCGTGGCCTCGGCCTTGGGCTTCAACACGGTCAAGTGGCGCAGCACGGCGTCATTGAAGCGGAAACCCGTCTCGAGTTCGGCCAGTACTTCTTTGCCGCACTCGATGTTCAGGCACAGGTAATGGGCCTTGGCAAGCTTCTGGATCAGGTAAGCCAGTTGACGGCGACCCCAATCTTCAACGCGATGCACAACGCCACCACCTGCGGTGACCAAGCCCTTGTAGCGCTCCAGCATTGCCGGAACTTGTTCGCTTTGATCCGGATGGATCAGCAAAACGATTTCATAGTGACGCATAAGTACTCCTTGTGGGTTCCAGACAGATTTCTCTTGCCTGAGGAAGCCGCGCCACAGCGTCAGTCACGTGGTCACGGCAAGGGGGAACCCGCAAGTATAGCTCAGATCACAGGATCGCCAAAACCAATCAGGGCTGCGGTGGACTGCGCAACTGCGTGACCATCGGCATTGGCAGCGCGGGTGTCAAGAGGCTGACCAGCATCGCGGCGGCAAATCCGGCCGGCACACCGAACAGACTGGCCGAAATCGGCTGTATGCCCCACCAGAGCTGCGGCAGACCAGGCAAACCTATGGCGGCTCTGAGGCCGGGATGGGCACTGGCCATGTAGTAACTGGTGACTGCCAACCCGGTCAACATGCCAGCCATCGCGCCCCAGGCATTGGCTCGACGCCAGAATATGCCCAGCACCAGCACCGGGAAAAAGGCCGACCCGGCTAGCGAAAAGGCCGCTGCCACAAGGAACAGGATGTCCGCCGGCTTCTGCGCCGCCACCGCGGCGGCGGCCAGCGCAGTCACTAGCAGCAAGGCCTTTGACAGAGTCACCCGGCGCGTCACCGAAGCCGCCGGGTTGAGCACGCGGAAATAGACATCATGCGAGAGTGCGGCGGAGATCGTCAGCAGCAGACCGTCAGCCGTCGACAAGGCTGCAGCCAAGCCACCCGCAGCGACCATGCCGGACACAACATAAGGCAGCCCGGCCAACTCAGGGGTGAGCAGCATGATGATGTCGCTGCCGATATGCAATTCGCCCAATTGCAGCAAGCCGTCACCATTCACGTCTCGGACTGACAGCAGCGTCGGATCGACCCTGGCCCATTGGGTAATCCATGCCGGCAATTGATCAAAGGGGGTTCCGATCAGATGATTGAAGACCTCGTACTTGACCATCACCGCCAGCGCAGGAGCGGTGAGGTAGAGCAGACAAATGAAGAACAGCGACCAGGCCACCGACTCGCGTGCTTCGCGCACCGTTGGCGTCGTGTAATAGCGCATCAAGATATGCGGCAAGCCGGCTGTTCCGACCATCATGCAGAACACCAGCGCAAGAAAATTCCGCCGCGATTCGTCAAACTGCTGACGCTGGGCCGGGTTGCCATCCGGGTCGCCAGCGAATTGCTGGGCATGCGGCAACATCCCGGCCAGCGGCAATGCCAACAACTCGTTGGCAGTTTGTCCGCGCTGCCATTGCTCTGCGGCATCCGCCGCCGTGCGTGGCAAAACCGCCTGCTTCTTCTCGGCCGCCTGGATCAAGGCCAGCGACTCGTCGGCATTTTTCAGCAAGGCGACTTCCCGGGCCGCCAGCGCCCGCTCCTCAGCCAGTGCGGCAGGCACATCGCGCAATTTGTCGGCATATGCGGCGGCTCGCAACTTGAACACCTCACGGACTTCAAGTTCGCGCGGATCATTCAAAAGCGCTGTCTCACGCTCGCTGATCGCCTGCAACTGATAGCCATAGATGGGCAGCGGCACACCGGTCTGCTGGAAGCAGAGCCAGACCACCGGCACCAGATAGGCGGCAATCAGCACAATGTATTGGGCCACCTGGGTCCAGGTGACGGCGCGCATGCCGCCCAGAAACGAGCAGACCAGCACGCCGCCCAAGCCGACAAACACACCAATTTCGAAGGCCAGCCCGGTCAGCCTGGACGTGATCAGGCCAACACCATAGATCTGCGCTGCCAGGTAGATGAAGGAGATCAGGATTGCGGCAAAAGCCCCCATCAAGCGCAGCGACTGGCTGGCGTAACGGGCTGCCAGAAAATCCGGGATGGTGAACTGGCCGAACTGCCGCAGATAGGGGGCCAGAAACAATGCCACCAGGCAAAAACCGCCAGTCCATCCCAGCACAAAGGCCAGCCCGCCATAGCCTGACAGGTACAAGGAGCCGGCCAAACCGATGAACGAGGCAGCGCTCATCCAGTCGGCGCCCGCTGCCATGCCGTTGTAGAAAGCTGGCACACGCCGTCCGGCAACGTAATATTCATCGGCATCGGTGGTGCGACTGATCACACCGATGACGGCATAGACAATCACGGTCGCGGCCAGAAAACAAAAGCCAATCCAGGCTTTGGGCATGCCCCGCTGCTCCAGCACAGCCAGCGCCAGCACGAACAACACAAAGCCCAGCAGGTACCAGGCATAAATGCGGTTCAACTGCGGCGCAAGACTGCCTTCGCTGACAGCGGACGGGTTTTTTGCAGGGTTGAGGATTGGCAAGATTCGCTCGGCCTGGAGAATCGTTTGATCATGCAAGCAAAGCACCCGCGCTGTCGATAGCGATGAACCCGCAGGACGGCCCGACAAGGCCGCCCTGCCCTGAACCTCATCAACTCATCGTTTCGCCAGCCGATGCCAGGTTTCGACCACCGAGTCAGGATTGAGCGAAATCGACCCGATCCCTTCGTCGGCAAGCCAGTCGGCAAAATCCGGATGGTCGCTCGGGCCCTGGCCGCAAATGCCGACATATTTACCGGCAGCGCGGCAAGCCGCGATGGCGCGCGAGATCAGCGCCTTGACAGCCGGGTCACGCTCGTCAAAGTCTCCGGCCAATTGTTCGAGACCCGAATCCCGGTCGAGGCCCAGCGTCAACTGGGTCAAGTCGTTGGAGCCGATCGACATGCCGTCGAAATGCTCGAGGAACTGCTCGGCCAGGATGGCATTGCTGGGCACCTCGCACATCATGATGATGCGCAGGCCGTCGACGCCGCGCTTGAGCCCGCGCTCGGCCAGCATCGCGACGACGCGTTCGGCCTGACGCACGGTGCGGACAAATGGCACCATGATCTCGATATTGTTCAGGCCCATCTCGTTGCGCGCCCGCTTCAGCGCCTCGCATTCCATCGCAAACGCGTCCTGGAACTCGCCGCTGATATAGCGCGAAGCACCGCGGAAACCCAGCATCGGATTTTCTTCATCGGGTTCATAACGTGAGCCCCCGATCAGCTTGCGGTACTCATTGCTCTTGAAGTCCGACAGCCGCACGATTACCGGCCGCGGGTAGAAGGCAGCCGCAATCGTCGCAATGCCCTCGACCACCTTGTCAACGTAGAACGCGCGCGGCGAAGCATGACCGCGGGCTACCGATTCAACCGCTTTTTTCAGGTCGGCATCGATGTTTGGGTAGTCGAGGATGGCCTTCGGGTGAACGCCGATATTGTTGTTGATGATGAATTCAAGCCGCGCCAATCCAACGCCGGCGCTGGGCATCTGGGCGAAGTTGAAGGCAAGCTGCGGATTGCCCACATTCATCGTCATCTTGATCGGGCAATAAGGCATCTCGCCGCGGTGCACCTCGCTGACTTCGGTCTCGAGCAGACCGTCGTAGACATGGCCGGTATCGCCTTCGGAGCAGGACACGGTCACCAATTGACCATCCTTGAGCTTGTCGGTTGCATCACCGCAGCCGACGACTGCCGGGATGCCGAGTTCGCGCGCGATGATGGCCGCATGGCAGGTCCGGCCACCACGGTTGGTGACGATCGCCGCAGCGCGTTTCATCACCGGCTCCCAGTTCGGGTCGGTCATGTCGGTGACCAGCACATCGCCCGGCTGGACCCGCGACATCTCCGCGATGCTGCTCACCAGGCGCACCGGGCCGGTACCGATTTTCTGCCCGATGGCCCTTCCTTCGACCAGCAAACTGCCGTTCTTGGCCGGGTCACCCTTGAGCTTGTAGCGATGCTCGATCTGGCCCTCGGCCTGGCTTTTCACCGTCTCGGGCCTGGCTTGCAGAATGTAGATCTGGCCATCAACACCGTCGCGACCCCACTCGATGTCCATCGCGCGGCCGTAATGCTTCTCGATGATCATCGCGTAGCGCGCCAACTCGATCACTTCCGAGTCGAGCAAGGAATAGCGGTTGCGTGCCTCGGGCGCCGTATCCACCGTTTTCACCAACTTGCCTGAAAGCGCTTTTTCTTCCTTGGTCGTGAACTCCATGCGGATCAGCTTGGAGCCCAGACTGCGGCGAATGATCGGCAGCTTGCCGCGTGCCAGCGCCGGCTTGTGGACATAGAACTCATCCGGATTGACGGCGCCCTGCACCACCGTCTCGCCCAGTCCATAGCTCGATGTGATGAAGACGACATCCTTGAAGCCCGACTCGGTATCGATCGTGAACACGACGCCGGCCGAGCCGAGATCGGAACGCACCATGCGCTGCACGCCGGCGGACAGCGCCACATCGCTGTGCGCATAGCCCTTGTGGACCCGGTAGCTGATCGCACGATCGTTATAGAGCGAGGCAAAGACCTCCTTCATCTTGTGCAAGACTTCTTCGATGCCGATCACGTTGAGGAAAGTTTCCTGCTGGCCGGCAAAGGAGGCGTCCGGCAGATCCTCGGCCGTGGCCGACGATCGAACTGCAAATGAGGCTTCCGGGTGATCGGCCGTCAGCGCAGCAAAAGAAGCCCGCATCTGCGCTTCAAGTGCGGCCGGAAACGGCTGCGCCTCCAGCCAAGCGCGGATTTCCGCACCAGCTTGGGCAAGCGCAATCACATCATCAGTATTCAGGGTGGCCAGCTTCTCTTCGATGCGTTTGGCCAGCCCTTCATGTTTCAAGAACTCGCGGAAAGCATGGGCCGTGGTGGCGAAACCACCGGGCACACGCACGCCAGAGGCGGTCAGTTGCGAGATCATTTCGCCGAGGCTGGCGTTCTTGCCGCCGACCACCTCGACGTCAGTCATCCTCAGATTCTCAAAGGGAACGACCAGGGCGGTCGGGTCAATAGTTGAAGACATGGAAAAGCTCCGTGATGTTGAAAATTCATTGCATCCGCCATCGAGGCCGGATTTCCGCCCATCAAGTTGCCGCGCACTACGACGCCGTCCATTCTGGATTCTTGTTTTGTGGAGGAGGAGCGCATGGCATGTGGAGGAAAGCTGCTGCCAATTCTACGACCAAGCCCGTTTATGATGAATCCGGACTCCAAAGCGATCAGGCCACCATGCAACGCACAGTTTTCTTCATTTCGGACGGCACCGGAATCACCGCCGAAACCTTCGGCAATTCGATCCTGGCCCAATTTCCGAACAAGCCACGGCATGTGCGTCGCCCCTTTGTCGATACCACCGAAAAAGCCTATGCAGTCGTCCGCGAAATCAACGAGGTCGGAGAACGCGACGGCAAGCGCGTGGTCGTCTTTGCCACCTTGGTCGACCGCGATGTCCTGAAAATCGTCCGTGATCATTGCCAGGGCCGTGTGCTCGATATGTTCGGCACCTTCATCGAACCGCTCGAAGAAGAATTCGAAGTCAAATCCAACCACCGGGTCGGGCGCTTTTCCGATGTGGCGCGTAGCCAGGAATACCATGACCGGATCGAGGCCATCAATTTTTCCTTGGTCCATGACGATGGACAGTCGGCCAAGAACCTTGACATGGCCGATGTCATCCTGGTGGGCGTCTCGCGCAGCGGCAAGACCCCGACTTCGCTCTATCTGGCGATGCAGCATGGCGTCAAGGCAGCCAACTACCCGCTGATCCCTGAGGATTTCGAGCGCGGCAAGCTGCCTTCGATGTTGCTGCCGCACAAGCGTAAATGCTTCGGCCTGACCATCGATCCCGAGCGTTTGCGACAGATCCGCAACGAGCGGCGTCCGGGCAGCAAATATGCCGACCTCGCGAACTGCCGCTATGAAGTCAATGAGGCCGAATCGATGATGAAGCGCGATGGCATCGCCTGGCTCTCCTCCACGAACAAGTCGATCGAAGAAATCGCCACCACCATCCTGCGCGACATCCGGCCGGACCGGCTCGTTTACTGAAAGCCCATGGCCCGACCTGCTTCAAGGCCGGCATGCCAGGTGCCTGTCAGCTCAGCTTTTGCCTGGCCGACTCGTACAGGCAGATCGCTGCGGCGCTGCCGACGTTCAGCGACTCCTCACCGCCCGGCTGCGGGATGCCAACAGTCAAGGCGCAGCGTTGCAGCAATTCTGCTTGCACGCCCTGCCCTTCATGGCCCATGACCCAGGCGCAAGGGCTGGGCAGGCGGACTTGATGCAATTGCGCCTTGGCGTAGGAGCTGGTCGCTAGCAGCGGCAATTGCAGGCGATCAAGGTCGGAAGGCTGCAGGCCCTCGACCAGCCGCAAGGCGAAATGGGCGCCCATGCCGGCGCGCAGGACTTTCGGGCTCCACAGCGCCGCCGTGCCTTTCAAGGCCAGCACCTGGTGGAAACCCATCGCAGCGGCGCTGCGCAGGATGGTGCCGACATTGCCGGCATCCTGCAATCGGTCGAGCACGACCGAGTCCTGCCCCGGGCTGAGTTCAAGCGAGGCTTGATAAGGCAGCTCGAAGCCGATTTGTGCCGGCGACTCCAGGCCGCTGATCGACTTGAACAATGCTG